>JAADEQ010000147.1 GCA_013153345.1 Campylobacterota bacterium
AGGAGAAAAGATTAAAGCAATTATTCCAACAACAGATTTTGATAAGAGTAAATCTCTAGTATTTTTTACCAAAAATGGAATTGTAAAAAGAACAAATTTAAGCGAATATTCAAATATTAGAAGCAGTGGAGTTAAAGCAATCAATTTAGATGAAGATGATGAGATAGTTACTGCTAAAATTATCGATTCTAATATCAATTGGCTATTTATTGTTACAAAAAAAGGTCAATGTATTAGATTTAGAGTTGAAGATGCAAGGGAGATTGGAAGAAATAGCAGAGGGGTAACTGGAATTAAATTTAAAATTGATAATGATTATGTGTGCGGGGCAACAACAATAAAGAGTGAAGATGATGAGCTTTTAATTGTGAGCGAAAAAGGGCTTGGAAAGAGGACTGAAGCAAAAGAGTATAGAGAGCAAAAAAGGGCTGGAACTGGAATTATTGCAATGAAGCTAACAAAAAGAACTGGTGATATTGTTGGAGTTGTTAGTGTAGAAGAGAATAAAGACTTAATGAGTCTAACCAGTGCTGGAAAGATGATTAGAGTCGATATGAAATCAATTAGAAAAGCTGGTCGCAATACAAGCGGCGTTAAGGTTGTTAGCCTTGATGGAGATGATAAGGTTGTAAGTATTGCAAAATGTCCAAAAGATAAAGAAGAAATCTTAGAAGAGGAGAGTGAATCAAATGAGTAGAAAGTATAATATTGCTGTTGTTGGTGCAACAGGAGCTGTTGGAGAAGAGATTTTTAGAGTCTTAGAGGAGTATAATTTTCCAGTAGGAGATATCTTGCCACTTGCTAGTGCTAGAAGTGCTGGAGGTGAGATTGAGTGTTGTGGCAAAAAGTATAAAGTAGAAGAGCTAACTGAAGATGTCTTTGAGGGAAGAGATATTGATATTGCCTTTTTTAGTGCAGGAGGGAGTGTTAGTGCAAAGTATGCTCCATATGCGGTTGAGGCTGGAGCAGTTGTGATTGATAATACAAGCCACTTTAGAATGGATCCAGATGTGCCACTTGTTGTGCCAGAGGTTAATCCTCAAGATATAGCAGGCTGGAGAGAAAAGGGAATTATTGCAAATCCAAACTGCTCAACAATTCAGTTAGTTTTAGCTCTAAAACCACTTTATGATTTATATGGAGATATTAAAAGAGTTGATGTTGCAACCTATCAAGCAGTAAGTGGAGCTGGAAAGAGCGGAATGGAAGAGCTAGTTATGCAGATGAAAGATTTTTTTGCATTTAAGCTTGATGAGAGCGAACATAAAGCATTTCCTCACCAAATTGCCCTAAATGTTATCCCTCAAGTTGATAAACCAATGCCAAATGGGTATACACGTGAAGAGATGAAAATGACTAATGAGACAAAAAAGATAATGGGCTCAAACATTCCTGTTAGTGCAACTTGTGTTAGAGTTCCAGTTTTAAGAAGCCACTCTGAGGCAGTAACAATTACCTTTCCAGAAGATGTGGTAGTTGATGTTGAAAAAGTTAGATTAGCTTTAAATGATTTTCCTGATGTTGAAGTGATTGATAATTTAGAAAAAGGTCTCTACCCAATGCCAGTAACAGCTACTGATAGTGATACCACATATGTAGGAAGAATTAGAAAAGACCTCTTTAATGATAATATTTTGCATATGTGGGTGGTTGCTGACCAGTTAAGAGTAGGTGCTGCTACAAATGCAGTTAGAATTGCACAAAAATGGATTGAGTTAGAGGATGTATAATGAAAGAGACGCATACAGATAAAGAGCATTTAGAGATGGATATGGCTCACACTTCCTTAATTGAGAGAGTCTTTGAGGCAATTTTATGGAATAGTAGATTTTTTGTGATATTAGCAGTTGTTTTTAGTATGCTTGGAGGAATTGCCCTTTTTATTGTGGCAAGCCTTGATATTACCCATGTTGTTAGTTTGGTATATGAGAACTACTTAGGTCCTCATGGTCATGTTAAAGATTTTCATGAAAAGATTGTTGCAGAGCTTATTGGAGCAGTAGATTTATATTTAATTGCAATTGTTTTATTTATTTTTGGATTTGGATTATATGAGCTATTTATCTCTCAAATTGATATTGCAAAAAAGAGTGCTGCTTCAAAAATTTTAGAGATAAAGTCTCTAGATGAGTTAAAAGATAAGCTTGCAAAAGTTATTATTATGGTCTTAATTGTTGGCTTTTTTAAAAGAGCTATGAATACAACCTATAGCGGCCCTTTAGAGATGCTATATCTTGCTGGAGCAATTTTGGGCTTAGCTTTAGCGTTTTATTTTATGCATAAAGGGCATGGAAGTGAGGATAAACACTAATGGGCAAGATTTTTATAGATGCGTGCTTTGGAAAAGAGACCCCTTATACTCCTGTTTGGATGATGAGACAAGCTGGAAGATATCTGCCCCAGTATATGGAAGTTAGAGAAAAGGCTGGAGATTTTTTATCACTATGCCATAATCCCCAGCTTGCTGCAGAGGTTACACTTCAGCCAATTGATATTTTAGGAGTTGATGCAGCAATCTTATTTAGTGATATTTTAGTAGTTCCAAATGAGATGGGGATGAAGCTTAGATTTGCAAAGGGTGAAGGGCCAATTTTTGATGAGCCAATAAGAAATATGGAAGATATCAAAAAACTAAAAAGCCCAATAGAGGCTGCAAACAATCTAACTTATGTATATGAGACCATAAAAATTGTTAGAGAAAAACTTGATGATTCAAAAGCTCTAATTGGATTTGCAGGAGCTCCTTGGACCTTGGTTACCTATATGGTTGAAGGAAGAGGAACCAAAACTTATAGTATTGTAAAAAAGCTAATTTATACAAATCCTCAAATGATGCACTCTTTATTAAAAAAGGTAACTGAGGCAGTAAAGCTATATTTAGAAAAACAGATTGAAGCTGGAGTTGATGCTGTTCAAATTTTTGATAGCTGGGCAAGTGCCCTTGAGAAAGAGGCATATTTTGAGTTTAGTTGGAAATATATGAAAGAGATTGCCTCATATCTAAAGCAAAAATATCCTCATATTCCAATTATTCTCTTTCCAAAAGGGATTGCTGGATATTTAGATGATATTGATGGGGAGTTTGATGTATTTGGTGTTGATTGGTCAACTCCAATTGATTTAGCAAAAAGTAAGCTAGGGCACAAATATGTGCTTCAAGGAAATTTGGAGCCAACAAGACTATATTCAAAAGAAGCAATCAAAGAAGGCGTTGAAAAGATTGCAAATATAATGCAAAATAAGAGGCATATATTTAATTTGGGGCATGGAATTTTGCCAGATGTGCCAGTTGAGAATGCTAAATATTTTATAAAACTTGCTCAAGAGATAACAGCAAAATAGATAAAACTTCTATTTTGCAACTACACTCTTAATTTCCAAATCCTCTTTTTTAAACACAACTTAAAATTATAACTCTAACATTATTTTTTTTTAAAGAGTTTTTTGCTAATCTTAAGTTTTGAAATTAAGGAGGATAAAATGATACTAAACTCTAAATTTTTTCTGCTAAGCTCTGTTGCAACAGCTGCTCTATTTGC
>JAADEQ010000019.1 GCA_013153345.1 Campylobacterota bacterium
ATAAGGGGTTCCTAGAAAGCGTTTTGCATATCTTACGATTCTTTGGTTTCCTCTTGAGCTACTCTTTCCTCCTCTAAGAGTATAAGAGTAGGTGTATACTTTTCTATATTTTGCTAATTTTCCTCTTAGTTTGCTTTGTCTAGCTTTTGATAACTTAAGGAGTTTACGAGCTTCTTCTTTAGATACATTTAAGACCAATCCAGACTTTAATCTTCTAAGAGTTCTTAATTTTGGATTTAGAATTCTTAGCTCTCTTAAAGTAAGATTATATCTTTTTGCAATTGACCAAAGAGTATCTCCTTTTCGAACTACAACTCTAGTTACTCTTCTTCTTTTTTTTAGGAGTTTTTTATTTGCAAATACATTAATCTCAGTTCCAGGTCTGAGTTTTTTTCTTCTTATATTATTAATCTCTAGTAGCTCCTCAATGCTCATATTAAACTTTCTTGCAATTGAGCGTAGAGTATCTCCTCTTTTTACTCTATATACGGTCTTTTTTTGAGTTTTAACCGCCTTTTGAGCCTCTTCTACATAACTTTTATTTGGAATTTTTAGGATATCACCAGGATAGATTAGGCTATTTGACTTTAGGTGGTTTACTTTATTAATTTCACTAATACTTACTTTAAACTTTCTAGCGATTGAAAAGAGAGTATCCCCCGATTTTACTCTATATTTTTTATATTTACTATTACTTCTTTCTTCTTTTTTGCTACTTTGAATTTTTGAACTGGCACTAGGAGCAGCAAATACTAGAGCAGTAGAAAAGAGTATTATATAAAATTTTTTAAACATATATTTAAACTCCTTCGATATTTTGTTATATTTAAATTTTAACATTTATTAAATAATGAATTATTAACAACATTTTATTTATAATATAAACTATTTACTCTACTTACCATAAAAGGATTATAGATGTTAAAGATTCTACATTTTATTATAATATTTCTAATTTTGGGCTCATTTAATGGATGTAATATGCAAGAAAATAGAGAATCAGACTCCAATTTTACTAAAAGTAACAGACAAAATGGGACTATAGAGCAAAATACTACTCTAAATAAGGAAGAGGATAAGGTTTTAAGAAAAATTGGAATCTCAACAGAAAATGGGAAAATTGTGATAGAACCAAATAAGACAAAAGAGTTTTTAGAGACTATTGCAAAAAAGTTTGAGAGTGAAGCTATCAAACTTCAACAAAAGGCTAAAGATATTAATATCTCAACTTTAGGGATTAAAAAAGAGAGTGATAAGATTGTAATTGATATAAATCAAACACAAAAAACCTTAGAAAAAATTTCAAAAGATTTAGAAAATATAGCTAAAGAGATTGGGAAAATATTTCAATAAGTAGGAGTTAAAAATGGAAAGCAAAAGCCTATGAAGCTTTTGCTAGAGCCTCTTTAGAAACCTCTACTAGTTTTGCAAACTCATTTGGCTCATTCATTGCAAAATCAGCTAAGATTTTTCTATCTAGCTCAATTCCTGCGAGTTTTAATCCATGCATAAATCTTGAGTAGGTGATATCGTTTAATCTTGCAGCTGCATTAATTCTCATAATCCAAAGTTTTCTAAAGTCTCTTTTTCTTTGCTTTCTATCTCTATATGCATAAACTAATGAGCGCTCAACCTGCTCTTTAGCTTTTCTAAAATGTTTTCTTCTACCGCTGTAGAAGCCTTTTGCCATCTTAAGAATTTTTTTATGTCTTTTTCTTCTTACATTTCCTGTTTTTACTCTCATTTTCTTCCTTTCTTCTTTACCATAATTTGGTGTCAGCTAATGCTGAACTTGCCCTTTATTAGGGGAGCCTTTTTATAGAACAATCATTATTCTGATATGGTCAATATCAGCTTTACTCACATATTTTGGTTTTCTCATCTGTCTGTGGTGCTTTCCATCAACTTTAGTTAAGATGTGGCTTCTATAAGCACTACCTCTTTTAATTTTGCCACTCTTTTTTACTCTAAAGCGTTTAACAGCACCCTTTACGCTTTTCATCTTTGGCATCTACAATCCTTTCTTTGCACCATTGGTTTAAAAATGCCTCGCATTATAGCAAGATTTACTTAAATTTTGTATAGATAAACTTTAATTATATATTAGCTTTGTGAAGTAGAGGTGAACTAAAAAGTAATTTTGAGGTAATACTTATTTAGTATAATTTAGATAAGGAATTTAACATTCACTTAACGTTTGGATGTTAAATTTCGATTCTTAAATAACTATAAAAAAAGGAGTTAAAAAATGAGAAAAATGAGAAGAAGAGCTTTAATGGCATTAGCACTTGGAGCGATAACTACAGCATCACTTGATGCAAGATGGGGTCACTTTGGTGGCGGACATGGTGGAGGAGGAGTTGCGTATCAGCAAGTAGCAACAACACCTGCAGCAACTCTTACTCAAAAGCAAAAAGATGATTTGATTTTTATGTATCAAGAGGAGAAACTTGCAAGAGATGTATATATTACCCTTGGAAGAAAGTGGGGTGCAAGAGTATTTTTAAATATTCAAAACTCTGAACAAAGACATATGGATGCAGTTAGATATCTCTTAAATAAATATAACTTAAGAGTGCCAGTGTTATCAGATGATATTGGAGTATTTGAAAATGAAGAGCTTCAAGCTCTATATAATCAACTTGTAGCAAAAGGTTCTCAATCTTTAAGAGATGCACTAGAGGTTGGAGTAACAATTGAGGAGACCGATATTGCAGATTTAGAAGAGAAGATGGAAGGTGCTCCAGCAGATATTAAGAGTGTCTATAGCAATCTTTTAAGAGGTAGCTATAATCACCTTAGAGCATTTAAAAGAAACTTGGAGTATCTAAGATGAGATTAATCTCTAAAGCGGCATCTATTGCCGCTGTTGCTATTTTAGTTGGTTGTGGCGGAGGCGGAGGCAATGGCCCAGTAGTTATAGGAGATGATGAAAACTTCTATCAAGGGGCTCCTAATGTCTATGCCTATCCACAATATGAGCTAACTCAACAAAATAAGGATGATTTAGCTTTTATGGGAAATGAAGAGAGATTAGCCTATGATTTATATACCTATTTATATAATTACCACTTAACCAATAGCAATACTGAGATAAGGCAGCTAAGTAATATTGCAAATCAAAGTGAAACTACTCATATTAAAGTGGTAAGAGATTTAGTAAATAAGTATGAGATTGAGCCAGATGAGTTAACTATTATTGGAGAGCCAGTTGCATCTAGAACCACTCCACAAGATGAATTACCAGCTGGAAAATATGATGTGGAGCATGTTCAAGAGTTATATGATGCGTTAGAGGATAAAGGTAAGCAGTCAGTAAGAGATGCACTTGAAGTTGGATGTATGGTAGAAGTTACTGATATTAATGATTTAAATCCTAAAATTGATGCAGCAAATGCTTCTGGTGCTAAAGATTTAGTAGAGGCATTTGAGTTTTTAAGAGCTGGAAGTTATAATCACTACTGGGCTTTTGATAGAGGCCTAAAGAGTTTGGGTATTAGTGATGGCTGTTGCTCGTTGGGAGATGAGTGGTGCCATCCTGAATACCCACAAAGGTAAGGTAAAATAGATATATAGGAGAGTTTGCTCCTTTTCTCTCCTATATTTACATTATATCCCTTTTTTCTCCTTTCTTCTAAAAATATTTCAATTTTTACTATTTTTTCCCTCTTTGAGAGGAAAATAGCTCTATTTTTATTTAGCTCTCAAATAAAATTGTAAAGAGATTGTAAAGAAAAATTATTTCTATTTTTGACACTTTTTTTCTAAAATAACTCTATCAAAAGAAAAACTATAAGGATTAATTATGAAAAAGCTACTGCTTTTAATAGGGATTACAACTTTTGCTTTTTCAAATGAGGTTATAGATAAATATTTAAAAGAGCTAGAGGCACAAGTAAAAGCGCAAGAGCCAGATTTTAAAGGTTTTAGTGCCAAAAGAGGAAAAGAGATTTTTTTCTCCACTCATATTGGAAAGAGAGGGAAAGAGATATCGTGTGCGAGTTGTCATACAAAGGATTTAACAAAACCCGGAGAGAATATATTTACTGGGAAAAAGATTGAGCCACTCTCTCCAAAAGTAAATCCCAAAAGATTAACAGATTTAAAAAAGGTAAAAAAATGGTTAAGGAGAAACTTTAAGGATGTATATAAAAGAGATGGCACCCCAAAAGAGAAAGGGGATGTGTTGATGTTTATTTTAGAAAATTAAAGGAGAGAGTATGGAAAAAAGAGTAGTACTATTTGGTTTAGTAGCAGTTTTAATGAGTGGATGTGGAGGTGGAGATAGTACAACTACAACAACCACTACTACCTCTACATCAGTTACTCCAACCTCATTACCAACTAGCTTTGTGCCAAATGATGGAAGGCTTTTAGCATCAAATTGTTATGGATGTCATGGAACAGATGGAGTCTCAACTACTAAGTGGGATTCAATTGCTGGAGAGGATGAGCTTCATGAGGAGATGTTTGAGAGTGATGGAATAATGCTTGCTCAAGCAAAGGGGTATAGTGATGATGAGATTGCTAAGATGGAAGAGTTTTTAAAGAGTTTGCCAAAAAGCGATAGTGATGATGACGATAGCTATGATAGTGACGATAGTTATGACGATGACGATGATGATTAAGAAAGGAGAGAGAGTATGAAAAGAAGAGATTTTTTTAAACTAATAGGAGTTGGAACAGGAATCTTTTTTGCTCCATCTATATTAAAAGCAGGTACTACCCCTCCTCGAGTTGTTATTGTTGGTGGAGGATATAGTGGAAGGAGTGCTGCAAAATATTTAAAGAAGTGGGGAGGAAGTAGTATAGATGTAACTTTAATAGATAAAGATAGTATCTATACATCTCCAATATTGAGTAATTTAGTATTAAATAATCAAAAGACAATTTCTCAATTGCAGTTTGATTACTCAGCTATAACCTCAAATTATGGAGTAAAATATATTAATGGAGAGGTTAGCTCTATTGATAAAGATAATAAAAAGGTTATATTAAAAGATGGTTCAATATTTGAGTATGATAAGTTGATTTTAGCAACGGGAATTGATTTTATAAAGAGTAATGATTATGATTTTAATATAGTGCCACATGCTTGGATTGCAGGGGAGCAGACTACTCTTTTAAAATCAAAAATCGATAGTTTACAAAGTGGAGATAGATTTATTTTAACTATTCCAAAATCTCCTTATAGATGTCCTCCAGGCCCATATGAGAGAGCATGTGTGGTAGCAGACTATTTAAAGAATATAAGAGGAGTAGATGTTGAGATAGTAGTGTTGGATGAGAATAGTGATTTTGTTGTAGAGAAAGATAGTTTTGAGCCAGCATTTAGTAGATATGGAATTAAGTATTATCCAAATTCAAAAGTTATTAATGTAGATGATTCTAATATGGTTTTAAAATATGAAGAGAGCGGAGTTTTAAAGGAGTTATCAGCAAGAGTAATAAATGTAATCCCAAATCAAAAGGCACCAGCTTTACTAATAGATAGTGGGCTTTGTGATGAGACAAACTTTGCGCCAGTAAAACTAATTAATTATGAGTCTTTGATAGTAAAAGATATTCATATTATAGGAGATTCTCATAAAAGTACTCAACCAAAAGCGGGCCATATTGCAAATGTGGAGGCAAAGGTTTGTGCAGATGCTATTTTACGGGAGCTAAATGGGTATGAGTTATATCCAAAGCCAAAGACAAATTCAGCTTGCTACTCTCCGCTATCTAGCTCAACAGCTACGTGGTTAACGGCTGTATATGAGTATGATGCAGCTACTAATTCGATGATAACTATAAGCAAAGATGCTGGTAGTGAGAGTAGCAGCAACTATGAAGAGATGTTTAACTGGAGTGGAAATCTATTTAGCGACACTTTTAGTTAATTTCTCATTTTTTAACTCCTTTTACCCCTCTTTGAGGGGTCTGCTTTTTTGGGCCTCTTTTATAATTGTCAAGAGATTGTAAAGAGATATCCTTTTTAATTTTTACACTATTTATTTAAAATAAGAAAAAATAAGAAGGAGCAATAATGAAAAAGATAGCTTTAGTTACTGCTTTAGCATTTATGTTTGGAGCATATTTATATGGTGATGAGGATGAAAGAGAGTATGAGTATAAGAAAAAATATGAAAAGGAGTATAGAAAATATAAAAAAGAGGATGAGGAGTATAAGTATAAAAAGATGGGTTGGCTCTCTACTTCTGAGGATACTAAAGCAGCAAAACTCTATAAGCAAGAGTGTGGAAGCTGCCATATGGCATATCAGGCTGAGTTTTTACCAAAAAGGAGCTGGAAAAAGTTAATGGAGCCAAAATCTTTGGAGGACCATTTTGGGGTTGATGCTACTTTGGATGAAGAAGATAGAAGAGTTATATTAGAGTTTTTATTAAAACATGCTGGGGATGCTAAGAGGGTTTATGGGGAGTATAAAGAGTTTATAGAGAGTATAAGAAAAGATTCAACTCCTTTAAGAATTAGTGAGGTTCCATATTTTAAAAAAGAGCATAAAAAGATTCCAAAAAAATATATTAAACAAAAAGAGGTAAAGACAATTGCAAATTGTATAGCGTGTCATAAAGATGCACAAGAGGGAATATATGATGAGGATAATATCTTTATTCCAAATTATGGAAAGTGGGATGATTAAAGGAGATAAGATGAAGAGATATGTTTGGAGCTTACCAACTAGATTATTTCACTGGCTATTGGTGCTTTTTATTGTGGGGGCCTATTTGGCTTCTGAAGAGGAGAATCTTTTAAGAATCCATACAGCTTTTGGGTATGGGGTTGGAGTATTGGTGATATTTAGAATAATCTGGGGCTTTATTGGTCCGAAATATTCAAGATTTAGTGATTTTCCATTAAGTATTAAGGAGGCAATTGAGTATATTAAAAATATTTTTCATCCAAAAAAGAAGTATATTGGTCATAACCCAGCAGCCTCTTTTGTTATGTTAGGAATTATTATTACTCTATTTTTTGTGGTAGTAAGTGGAGTCTTAACTTATGGAATCCAAGAGGGAAGAGGAGTTTTGGCCTTTTTAAATAACTCTTTATTTAGGGAGATGGAGGTTTTTGAGGAGCTTCATGAGGTGTTTGTCTCAATTTTGCTATTTTTAATTGCTCTTCATTTAGCAGGAGTTGCAACTGATTATATTTTGCATAAAGAAGATGGCACTATTGCTTCTATATTTACTGGCTATAAAAATATTGAAGGAGAGAGTGTTAAGTTAAATAGTATCCAAAAGATTGTTGCAACTCTATTTTTAGCTGCCTCTATTGGAGTAGTTATTTGGGGATTTACTCAAGATGCTCCTTTAAATAAATCTATATATGAGGAGATAGAGTATGAGGAGCACTCAAGTTTATTTGTAGAGGAGTGTGGAGCTTGCCACACCCTCTATCCTCCACATCTATTGCCAAAGAGAAGTTGGGTGAAGTTAATGGAGCCAAAGGCACTGCAAAACCACTTTGGGGATGATGCCTCTTTGGATGAGGAGAGTAGAGTAGAGATTGAGAAGTTTTTGGTTGCAAATAGTGCTGAGAGCTCTACAAAAGAGGCTGCAGTTTATATCTTAAAGAGTCTAAAAGATTAGCCCAAAAATGATATAATAGCAATTACTAAAACCCCATACTGGAAAGAGAAGCATAAAAGCATCTCTAAAGAGATTTTTAGCTCTTCAAAGGTAAAATCTAAAGCCAATTGCAAAGCGTGTCATAGCGATATAGAAAAGGGGTTAATAGAGGATGAGAATATAAAGATACCAGAGGAGTAGTATGAAGCGATTAATTTTAATCTTCTTAACTCTTTTTTTATTTGCTGATGATAGAGATTATTATAAAAAAGAGATTCATCTCCCTAAAGATTTGAGTTTTTTGGATTTAAACTCTACTCAAAAAAAACTTCTTACTAAGCTTTTGCTTGAGCATCGTAAAAAGTTAAAAGAGCTTCATGATGAAGAGGAGGAGTGGGAGGAGGGATTGAAGGTGGATTTTATAAAGGATGATTTTGATAAAGATGATTTTATTGAGAAGAATTTGGAGTTTAAAAAGAAGATTGTGGAGGTGGAGGCTAACTTTTTTGAAAAGATTCACTCAATCTTAAATAAGAAGCAGAGAAAAAAGTTTATTGAGTATATTGAGGAGTGGGAGATTGAATAGAGCTACTTTAGCCACTTTTTAATAAACTCTTTTGCCTCTTGAGTACTCATCTTATTTCTAGCTGCATTTGCAATTGCTACAAAGGCCTTTGTTGCCTCTTCAATATCATCATTTAATATTACAAAATCATATTCGCCAATTGCTTTAATCTCCTCTTTGGCATTTTGAAGCCTCTTTTGAATTATCTCTAAACTCTCACTACTTCTACTCTTTAATCGCTGCTCTAAAATCTCTATATTAGAAGGGGTAATAAAAGCACTAACCATAATATCGCTTAGGCTCTTTTTAATGATTCGATGCCCTTGCACATCTATATCAAAAATTACCAATTTTCCCTCTTTTAGCGCCTCTTGAATCGGTTTTAAGGAGGTGCCATAGTAGTTTCCATGCACAATAGCATACTCTAAAAACTCATTATTTTTGATTCCCTTTTCAAACTCCTCTTTAGAGACAAAGAAATAATCTTTCCCTTCAACCTCTCCCTCTCTTGGGGCTCTAGTTGTAGTGGAGACTGAAAAGTAAAAATCTCCAATCTCAGCTGCGGCTTTATTAATAATTGTGCTCTTTCCAGCTCCACTAGGCCCAGATAGGACCAATATAGCACTATTCATTACTCTTTTTCCTTTAGCTCTATTTTAAGCGATATTTTACAATTTTTTAGGAGTTTTTTTCTCTCTTTTTTATCCATTTTGCATAACTCTTTTAAGATATTTTTAGCCTCTTTATTTTTGGCCTTTATCTTTTTGCGATTTTTTAAGATAGATACAAAGTCAGTCTCTATTTGAGTCTCCATTAGCTCTTTTATCTTTGCAACCTCTAGAGGGTCTAAAACATTGGTCTTTATAGGGGAGTTGGAGGTGGTTAGGTTTGTGGCTAAATCTTCGATGCTCTCTATAATATCTATATCTTGAGTAATTTCTAAATTCTCTATTAGCTCCTCTAAATCTTTTGGCAAGAATGGTTTTTTTAGAGTCAAATCAAATTCACTCTCACCCCCTTCTCCCACTAAAATTAGATACTCATATTTAAGATTATTCTCTTTAATATAGGAGAGCTCAGATTTTACATTCATAATATCGTCTATAAAGATGATATTATACTCTTTATCTTTTGCCTCTTTTGCGCTAGTTACATACTCACCTTTATCTTTTAACACTATCTTAAAAAATTGCAATAATACCTTTGATTTGCTAATAACTAGTGATTTCATAAGTTAGCCTTGATAATATATTGATAAGAAGATTTTACAATAAGTTAAATTAAAAAGTGGTACACCCAAGAGGATTCGAACCTCTGACCTTCTGAACCGCAATCAGATGCTCTATCCAGCTGAGCTATGGGTGCTTAAAAGTAGAGTGAAATTTTACCAAAATACCCTTTAAATAAAATTAAATTTATGATACAATTATTTTATGGAATATTTAATATTAGCCTCAGTTGGATTTATTGCTGCTTTAACCCCAGGGCCAGATATTTTTTATATTATTCGTCAAGGTTTATGCAATGGAAAAGGGGCAGCATTTTGGGCTGTTTTTGGAATTTTAACTGGAAATATTATCTATCTAACTCTAGTTGGGCTTGGAGTTGGGATTATTGGAAAGAGTGATATTTTTCAAGCAGTAGTTGGCTTAATTGGAGGATTATATCTTATTAAAATCTCTTATAGTATATTTAGAGATGAGCCAAAATTTAATAGAAGTTGCTCAAAACAAGATGGATTAAAGATTTTTAAAGAGGCTCTATTTTTAAATCTCTCAAATCCAAAGGCGATGATTTTTTTTGCTATAATAATTACACCTTTTATAACCAAATCTATAATGTTTAGTTTGGTATCACTATTTTTAGGGATTGCAACTGCCTTTATTTTATCTGCCTATATTAGCTCCATTATTGAGATAAATACTCAAATTATGAAAGTAATTAATAAAATCTCTGCCATTATTTTCCTATTTTTTAGTCTATCTTTATTTCAAATCTCTTTTAGGGCATTTAAAAATCTCCTTTAGCTCTATTTTTATACTCTCCTTTTGTGATATAATTTAAAAACTCTTAAGTTAGGAGGAGAGATGAAGAGGTTATTGGTGCTATTTATTGCCTTTTTTATAGCTGGATGTGGGGGGAGTAGTGACCCAGGAGAGATAGAAGAGGTTAAGGTTGTTGGAGGAGAGTTAATAGCTGATTATCCAGCCAATCTCTTAAAAAATGAGCTTGTTGCTCAAAATAAGATTTCACCAGAAGATGATGTGTTTGGTTTTAGAGCCTATAAGATATATTATAAGACTACTGATGCAAATGGAGTTGAGGTTAATGCAAGTGGGGTTATGGTTGTGCCAACAGCTGTTGGGGCATCTGAGAGTGTGGCTCAAAAGCTTCTTTATATGCAGCAAGTTGGGCTTGGTGCAGTTGTAGATTGTCATGGGACAATATTTGCCAATAAAGAGGCACCAAGTGTTAAGATTTCTCAAACTCTTGAGCCAGATGGAGCTCCTATTATATTTACCTCTTTGGCTGGATTTATCTCTTTGCAGCCTGATTATATTGGGTTTGGGGAGTCAAAAGAGCATATTCAAGAGTATTTAATTAAGAAATCTTCAGCCTCTAGTGTTGTAGATTTTATCAATGCAGCAAAAGAGTTTGCTAAAAATAATAATATCCCTTGGGCGAATGGATATGAGTTTTATTTAACTGGCTACTCTCAAGGGGGATATGTTAGTATGGCTGCTTTAAAGGAGCTGGAGAAAAATGATACTTCTGTTTTAATGGCAGCTCCAATGGCTGGTCCCTATCTATTGGACCCTATTGCAAAGGGTGTATTGAGTCTAGAGGAGATTAGTGCTCCATCTTTTATGGCTGCAGTTGGATATTTTTATTCAAAGGTATATAACTATCCAGTAACTCAAATTATTAAAGAGCCTTATGCTTCAAAACTAGATACTCTATTTAGTGGAGAGTATAGTAGAGAGGAGATTGATAAGGAGCTAACTACCAAAGTAAAAGAGCTCTTTAGTGATGAGATTTTATATACCTATGAGCTATCTTGGTTTAGGTTAAAGTTGGTAGAGAATAGCGTTGTTGATTTTGCTCCTAAAACGCCAGTTAAGATGGTTCATTGTTTAGGGGATGATATTATCCCTTATCAAATATCAGAAGCTTCTTTTGAGCTATTTTCCAATGTTTTTGGAGCAAGTGATATTGAGCTACTTGCCCTAGAGGATATATTGCAAACCTCTAATAGATATTCTCATACTCAGTGTGCACCATATGCTTACTCTTTAGTAGCAAAGATTTTTGCTCAAGATAGAAAAGTAAGGTTAGGATACTAAGATGAAAAGAGAGTTAATATTAATTATGAGCAGCTCTTTACTATTTGGAGCAGCATATAAACTACCAGAGCAGTCTCTAAGTGGGACGGCACTAAGTGCTGCTAATGTGGCAAGTTGTAGAGGTGCTGATTGTAGCTACTATAATAGTGCTAATATCTCTTTTTTGGAGGATAAAAGCTATATTGAGGCTGGTTTAACCTATATTCATCTTCCATCAATTGAGTTTGAGGGGTATCATAATCTATTTGGCCAAAAGGTTAGAGCAGATGCTAAGAGTAGAGTAGAAAATATTGTAATTCCCTATTTTCACTATGTCTCTAAAGAGTATGGAAAGTTTAGATACTCTTTTAGTCTAACTTTTCCTGGAGGACTTAGAAAGAGATGGGATGCTCCTGTTCAAAAGCTATATGCTCAAGAGTTTGATTTAAAGACCTTTCAGCTTACCCCTTCAGTTGCATATAGAGTTAATGATAACCTCTCCTTGTCAATAGGGGCTAATATTATATATAGCGAAGGGAAAGTAGTAAGTGATGGGAGTGATATTAATATTCCTCTAAAAAGAGAGATGGAAGGGGATAGTATTGATTATGGCTTTAATATTGGAGCTGCTTTAAGGCTAGATAGTGGTTGGAAGATGGCTCTTAACTATCGCTCAAAAACTACCCTATCTGAGGAGGGTAAGGCTAATTTATATATTGGGTTGGTTGGAAAGAGGTATGATGCTAGTGTAGATATCTATCTTCCAGCAACTTTAACATTTGCAATAGCTAAGGATTTTTATAATACTACATTAGAGTTTGTATATGAGAGAACCTTTTGGAGTAGCTATGAATATTTAGATTTTAACTATAATCCTCCTATTGAGTCAGCAACCTTAGCAGCTGTTTTTGATAGGCCAATCTTAAAAGATTGGAAAGATACAAATACCTTTAGAGTGGGAGTTAAATATAGATATAGTAATCGTTTAACTCTAATGGGAGGGTATAGTTATGATGAGACTCCTATTCCTCAAGAGACTCTAAGTTATGAGCTTCCAGATAGTGATGCTCATATCTTTTCAACTGGATTTAAATATCAATATAGCTCAAACTTAAGCTTTGGAGCTGCCATATTGTATGATTATAAAAAAGAGAGGAGAGTGGTTAATGATTTAATTGATGGCACCTTTAAAGAGGGGGGAGCCCTATTGGTAACTACTGGTTTGGAGTATAGATTTTAACTCCTCTCTATCCACACCCTACTAAATAGAATAAAATTATTAAAACTGCTATTAAAGTCTTAGTTTTCATTTTTTTCCTTTGAAAAATGGATATAATTTTTTTAATAATATAGAACTAGAGAGTAAATATCAACTCAAGAGAGCTAAAGATTTAATAAAGATTTACTAAATTAAAAGGAGAATGGGTGACTCTTCAAGAGAAGTTAATAGTAGTTTTGGAAAATCTTCCCTATACTCAAGCACAAATTGCGCAGATTCTAGGGATTAATGAGAGCAATATAAGTCAATGGAAAAATAGAGGGGTTTTAAAGAGATATCACTATTTGGCTTTGGAGGCTGCATTTGGGGTTCCTAGAGAGGTTTTTGAAGATAGTACTATTGATACTCCCTCAAAGATTATTGAGTATCTAAAAGAAAGAGCTGTTAATTTGACCTCTTTGAAGATAGAGCCCCAAGTGGAGAGTAAAATTTTAGCTCTTTTGGAGGGGAGTTGGTATTTTTATGGATATTCAAGTGTTTCAGATAAGGTTTATGAAAATAAGATAATGGTGGAAAAAGGCAATATTATTTTTAAAGATTTAAAAGGAAATATTGAGTATAGAGGAGAGATTTTAGAGAGTAATTCCTTTTATACTACTTTTATTTTAAGAAAAAAGGGTGGGGTGGTATATATGGTTTTGAATAATGCTTTGTTATATAAGAATCTCTTTTATGGGGTATTTTTTACTAAGAGCTCATTTTTTCATCAAGACTTTTTTCAATTTGTTCTACTAAGTAGAGAAAAGGTTCCTTTGGAGATAGCTAAGAGAATATTGGGTGATAGAGAAAAGATTCAACTCCATATTCCAACAGAGTTTTTAGAAAAGATTGCTAAGTTTAATAGTCAAGAGTTGGAGGTTAAGAAATATTCAGATGAGGATTTTTTAAACTATCTTTCATTAAAAAAGAGACTCTATATATATGTAAATTTAAACTCTCCTCATAGCTATAGTTTAGAGGTAGAAAATATTAATAGGGTAAAGCTCTATAGTAATAATAAGCTCTATTTGGTTGGGAAGATGAGATTTTATAGAGATGAGATATTAATTGATTTTGAGAGTGAGAGTGGAGAGAAAATCTACTTTTTAATAGAAAAGATTTATAAATCGCTAATGCCTTTTTCTTTTAAAGCCCCTTTGTTCTCTACTGATGAGCAAGTTATTGGGGTGGGACTAATTAGTGATAAAGAGTTAGAAGAGGATGCTATTGAGTATATTTTGGGTAAAAAGGAGGAGAATATCTTAAATATTAGTGAAGTTTGGAGGAAGATAAATGAGGTGGAGGGTTTTTTAAATTAAAAACAAGTAAAATAGGGCTCTTAAATTAACTTTAAGGATTGAGTATGAAATTTAAGAGATTAACTCCACAAGAGGAGTATGTAATAATTCATAAGGGGACAGAGCCTCCATTTAGCGGAAAGTATGATAAGTTTTTTGAAGAGGGAATTTATAGATGCAAGCAGTGTGGGCAGCCACTTTTTAAATCTAGTGCCAAATTTAATTCAGGCACTGGCTGGCCAAGTTTTGATGAGGCAATTGATGGGGCTGTAAAGGAGCTTTTGGATGCTGATGGGAGAAGAGTTGAGATTGTCTGCTCAAACTGCAATGGCCATTTGGGGCATGTGTTTGATGGGGAGCAGTTTACCCCTAAAAATAGGAGATTTTGTGTAAACTCTCTATCATTAGATTTTGATAGATATGAAGATATTTACCCTAACTTAAAGAAGGCATATTTTGCTGGAGGATGCTTTTGGGGAGTTGAGCATATGTTTGAGCAGCTTGATGGAGTTATTTATGCTCAAAGCGGATATATGGGAGGGAAGAGTAAGAATCCTACCTATAAAGAGGTCTGCTCTGGAGATAGTGGCCATTTGGAGGTTGTTGAGGTTGCATATGACCCTTCAAAAATCACTTTTAAAGATTTAGCAAAATATTTTTTTGAGATTCACGACCCAACCCAAACAGATGGTCAAGGGCCAGATATTGGACCACAATATCTCTCAGCAATATTTTATAATGATGAGGAAGAGAAAAGAATTGCTCAAGAGTTGATTAATGAGCTTGAAAAGAAGGGGTTAAAGGTTGCTACAAAATTAATTCCTGCAAAAGAGCATCCATTTTATAAAGCTGAGGAGTATCATCAAAACTACTATAAAAAAAGAGGCTCTAAGCCATATTGTCATAGTTATATAAAACGTTTTGATTAAGAGGCTATTTTGCCTCTATTAATCTAACTTCAGGCATAACAAAATCATACTTAATGTTTGGAGGGGTTGACTCTTCTATCATCTTATCATACATATATGCATCATACATAAATTTAGGAGCCCCCCCTTCAAACTCCAAAGTAAAATAGACAATATGGACTGGAATCTTTCTTTTTAATCTGATTTTATAGGTTTTCCCACTTTTTAGATATTTTTCATAGTTTGGATTTTGAAGATAGGGCCTTAAGTGTTCAAGAAGTCCATATGGGTCTTGAAGTCTAATACATCCTGAGCTATTATATCGATATCGATGGGCAAATAGACCCTTTTCTGGGGTATCATGCAAATAGACTGCATATTTATTTGGAAACATAAACTTAACTCTTCCAAGTGCATTATTTGGCCCTGGCATTTGAACAATTCTATATGGAGATGGTCTATTTGTCCCTTCAATGCTAAGTAGCTTTTTTATATTTGGTTTTACCTCTTTACCCCGCTGGTATGCTTTTAGATTGGCAATCTCAAATATATTTGGATATTTTTTTAGAGCTGGAATTAGAGCCCTTTTTATAATGCTATCTGGAACACTCCAAGTTGGATTTATTACAATATACTCTAAATAGTCATCAAAGATTGGAGTTGGGTGTTGAAGACTTCCTACAATTGCATTTGTTTGAAACACCTCAACTCCATTTTGATAGAACCTTGCAACAAACTCTGGAATATTAACCTCAATATAGGTCTTTCCAAAACTTGGTAGAAAGACTTTAGTCTTATCTAAATTTACAATAATCTTTTTAATATAGTAGCTCTTTGGAAGGTTGATATAGGCTAGTAGTTTATTATCAATATAGACCCCATCTTTTAGATTAAAACTTCTTCTAAACTTCTTTATTGCATAGGCTAAATCTCTATCAAACTTTCTATTAATAGAGCC
>JAADEQ010000015.1 GCA_013153345.1 Campylobacterota bacterium
ACGCAAGGCTTGCAACTGCTTTAGCGCTTCTTGCAAGCTCAATTGAAAAGTTTGCAGTAGAGATTCGCCATCTTCAAAGAACTGAAGTATATGAAGCAGAAGAGTATTTTGCAAAGGGGCAAAAGGGAAGCTCTGCGATGCCTCACAAAAGAAATCCAATTCTTAGTGAAAATCTAACAGGACTTGCAAGAGTTATTAGAGCTTATGCAACTCCAGCAATGGAAAATGTTGCACTTTGGCATCAAAGAGATATAAGCCATAGCTCAACAGAAAGATTCTGGCTTCCAGATGCATTTATTACAACAGATTTTATGCTGCATCGCTTTAATAATGTAATTAGCAAATTAAATGTTATGCCAAAAAATATGCTAAAAAATCTAAATTTAACAGGTGGGCTTGTATTTTCTCAAAGAGTATTGCTTGAGCTTCCAAAAGCTGGAGTTAGCCGCGAGGATGCATACAAGATTGTTCAAAGAAATGCAATGAAGGTTTGGGAGGATTTACAAGAGGGCAAAAAGGCGGTTAATAAAAAGGGAGAGAGTTTGTTTTTACAATATCTATTAGAGGATAAGGAGTTAAGAAGCAAACTAAGCGAAGAGCAAATTAGAGAGTGTTTTAATTATGATTACTATACTAAAAATGTAGATAAGATTTTTAAGAGAGTTTTTAAAAAGTAATAGCATATATTGAGAGATTTGAAAATTTCATAATAGATTTAATAAAAAAGAAAGTATAATTTTATTAACTAAAGCGCAAAAGGACGAAGAATGGTATTTATTGAGGATGTTTATGCTGATGAGGTATTAGATAGCAGAGGAAATCCAACCGTTAGAGCTACAATAGTATTGAGTGATGGGAGTAGGGCAACTGCTATTGTGCCAAGTGGTGCAAGTACTGGAAAGAGGGAGGCTTTGGAGCTTAGAGATGGAGGAGATAGATTTTTAGGAAAAGGGGTATTAGGGGCTGTTAGAAATGTAAATGAGATAATCTCAGAGGCTCTTATTGGAATGAGCCCTTATAATCAATCTGAGATTGATTTGACAATGAAAGAGCTTGATGGAACCTCTAACTATTCAAATTTGGGAGCAAATGCAGTTTTGGGTGTCTCAATGGCAACTGCAAGAGCTGCTGCAACCTCTTTGAAGATGCCTCTATATAGATACTTAGGAGGGGCAAATGGTATTGTTATGCCAGTGCCGATGTTAAATATTATAAATGGTGGTGCGCATGCAAATAACTCAGTTGATTTTCAAGAGTATATGATTATTCCAAAAGGGTTTACTAGATTTAGTGATGCTCTAAGGGCTTCAGCTGAGATTTATCAACATCTAAAAAAGATAATTAATGAGATGGGAGAGAGCACTGCAGTTGGAGATGAGGGGGGATTTGCTCCAAATCTAAAAAATAATGAAGAGCCAATTGAGCTTATTATGAAAGCAATTGAGAAAGCAGGTTATAAGAGTGGAGAGCAAATTGTTATTGCGCTTGATGTAGCAAGTAGTGAGCTTGTAAATGAGAATGGAAAGTATGAGCTAAAGAGTGAGAATAGAGAGTTAAGTAGTAGTGAGCTAATTGATTATTATGAAGAGCTAGTTAATAAATATCCAATTGTCTCTATTGAGGATGGATTGAGTGAAGATGATTGGAGTGGTTGGGCTGAGCTTACTAAGAGACTTGGTGATAGAGTGCAGTTGGTTGGAGATGATTTATTTGTTACAAATGCAGAGATTTTGGCAAAAGGGATTAAAGAGGGGATTGCAAATGCAATCTTAATTAAACCAAATCAGATTGGAACAATTAGTGAGACGATGTTAACAATGAGGCTTGCTCAACGAAATGGTTATAGATGTGTTATGAGTCATAGAAGTGGAGAGAGTGAAGATACCTTTATTGCTGATTTTGCAGTTGGGGCAAATACAGGCCAAATTAAGACAGGAAGTACAGCTAGAAGTGATAGAGTGGCAAAATATAATAGATTGCTTGAGATAGAAAGAGAACTTGGACAATTTGAGTATTTAGGACATGAAATCTTTAGAAAATAGAGAGAGTCAAGGATTAAGCCCCTATTTTATGATTATTTTGGGGCTATTTTTGCTCTTTTATATATTTAATCTAATCTTTGGGAGCAACTCCTTATTTGCTCTAATTAAGACTCAAGATAAGAAAGAGGAGCTGGTAAAGGAGTATGAGAGGCTACAGCGTGAAAATCAAGAGCTTCAAAAGAACTATTTTGAGCTTATTCAGTTAACGCCAGATATAGATGCTTTTTAAAAGGAAAAGAATTGTCACTAGGATTTTTTGCTCTACTTGATGATATTGCGATGTTAATGGATGATATATCCACAATGGCTAAGAGTGCAACCAAAAATACTGCTGCAATTTTGGGAGATGATTTGGCTGTTAATGCAGCAAAGGCCTCAAACTTTAGCGCCTCAAGAGAGTTGCCAGTAATTTGGAAGATTACAAAGGGCTCTTTTTTAAATAAGATTATTCTTATTCCTCTAATAATGGCCCTTAATTACTACTATCCTAAAGTTGTTATATATCTCTTAATTGGAGGGGCTATCTATTTGGCATATGAGGGAACTCACGCTTTATGGAACTATATTTTTCCCCATTCAAAAGAGGAGAAAGAGGAGAAGAAACTAAGTGAAGATGAGAAGGTTAAATCTGCGATATTAACTGATTTTATATTATCAATTGAGATTGTGTTAATTTCGTTAAATTCAGTTAGAGAGGCAGATTTTATAACTCAAGTAATAGTAGTTACTTTAATTGCCTTTGGAGCAACTATTGGGGTTTATGGACTTGTAGCTTTGTTAGTAAAGATTGATGATTTTGGGCTCTTTATTGCAAAAGATGAAAATAAAAATAGCTTTCAATATAAGTTTGGGATGTTTTTGGTAAAGCTTCTTCCAATTATTATTAGAATCTTAGGGGTTGTTGGAACCTTTGCAATGCTATATGTTGCGGGGGAGATATTTTTGCACTATATTCACACATTTGAAGAGATTTTTCACTCTATTCCAACCTATATGGCAGCTTTAATAGTCTCTATTTTGGTTGGAGGGGTTGTGATGATAGTAGTTTATCTATTTAGTTTAATAAAGGGGCTTTTTAAAACTCCCCTTGCGTAATAGCTTCAAAAATTTTAGTTGAAAGCTTAATTCTATCCTCAAAGCTCTTTTTTAGAGCTCTCTCATAGATTGTGTGGTCTCCATCTCCATATGGTCCAAGGCCATCAAGTGTTGGAGTGCCAGCACTTGCAACAATATTTGCATCACTAACGCCGCCTCTTTTTTGGGTTTTTAATTTAGTATTTGCTACCTTTTCAATTTTTTTAATAAATTCTGCTTGCTCTTTGGTTGGCTCCATTACATCTCTTTGAATTCCACCACTAAGAGTTGATTTTGAGCCTTTAACAAAAGAGGTATTTACAATATTATCAATCTCTTTTAATACTCTATCTCTCTCAT
>JAADEQ010000152.1 GCA_013153345.1 Campylobacterota bacterium
GTTGCAAACTCACGGCTCTTTGGAAAAGAGAAACCAAGCTTTTTAAAGTCATTTCTCATTTGAGCAATATTTTTATAGGTCCACTCTTTTGGGTGAGCCTTATGCTTAATTGCAGCATTTTCTGCAGGCATTCCAAAAGCATCCCACCCAATTGGATGTAAAACATTTACCCCTTGTTTTCTATAATATCTTGCAATTGCATCGCTAATTGAGTAGTTTCTAACATGTCCCATATGAATTTGTCCACTTGGATATGGAAACATACTTAAGATATATTTTTTTGGCAAAGTATAATCATCTTCTGGCTCAAAAGCTCTCTCTTCTTCCCAAATCTGCTGCCATTTTGCCTCTATCTCTTTTGGATTATAACTCACCTTAAACTCCTAGTTACTAAATTAGAAAGGATTATACCTAAATAGCTATTAAAAACTATTTGTGATATAATTTTGACAAAAAATCAAGGATATTGATGATTATTGATACACATGTCCATTTGGATGATAATAGATATAAAGATGATTTAGATGAGGTTTTAAAAAGAGCAAAAGATGCTGGAGTAGTAAAATATATAATTCCTGGAGCAGACCCAACTACGCTTCCTAGAGCAATAGAGCTAAGCGAAAAATATGAGGATATCTATTTTGCAGTTGGAGTTCACCCTTATGATAAAGATAGATATGATAGAGAACTTTTAGAAAAATATATAACCCATCCAAAATGTGTTGCAGTTGGAGAGTGTGGGCTAGATTATTACCGCCTCCCAAAAGATAAAAAAGAAGCAGACAAAGAGAAAGAGGAGCAAAAAGAGATTT
This sequence comes from Campylobacterota bacterium, assembly GCA_013153345.1. GTDB lineage: Bacteria > Campylobacterota > Campylobacteria > Campylobacterales > Sulfurovaceae > JAADEQ01. The sequence continues at coordinate 813 of JAADEQ010000152.1, forward strand.
TTATTGACCAAATAGAGTTAGCAAATAGATATAAAAAGCCCCTAATTGTACATATTAGAGAAGCTAGCCTTGATTCAAAAAATATTTTAGAGCAATACTCAAAATATGGAGGAGTTTTGCACTGCTTTAATGCAAGTGAGATTTTAATAGATTTGGCAAAAAAGGGATTTTATTTTGGAATTGGAGGGGTCATTACCTTTTTAAATGCAAAAAAGTTAGTTAGAGTCTATCCAAAACTGCCAATTGATAGATTATTAATTGAGACTGATGGACCATATTTGACTCCACACCCATATAGAGGAAAAAGAAATGAGCCTGCATATTGCAGACTTATTTTAAAAAAGATGAGTGAGCTTAGCCAAATAGAAGAAGAGAAATTAGAGGATATTATTTTAGAAAACACCCATAGACTCTTCTCTTTTTAAGAATTAAAAGTTAAAATTATTTAATATAAACTTTAAGGTAGTAGTATGAGAAGAGTATTACTAGTAGCATCTATATTATTAATTAGTGGGTGTAGTAACCTAAACCCTTTTAAAAAAGAGCCACAAATATATTATATTGAAGGGGAAGAGATTGAGCCTCAAGAAGAGAGCAACACCAGCTCTTCCAAAAAGAAGTCTCCTCCAATAAAAGCTACTAAATATACCTCTAAAGCAAGACATAAAGCAACAATGAAGCCATATTCTATTAATGGAAAAGTATATAAGCCAACATATGTTAGTGTTGGAGACTCAATGACAGGAATTGCTAGCTGGTATGGACCAGATTTCCATGGAAAACAGACTAGCAATGGAGAGTATTATAATATGTATGATATGACCGTTGCTCACAAAACTTGGCCAATGGATACAATGGTAAAAATTACAAACTTAGATAATGGCAAAAGTGTAGTAGCTAGAATTAATGATAGAGGTCCATTTGTGCCCGGGAGAGTTGTTGATTGCTCATATGCAGTTGCAAAAAAGATTGGAATTGATAAAAAGGGGCTTTGTAATGTGAGACTTGATGTTGTGGGGTTTGCTGGAAAGGTATATAATCCAAAATCTGGAAAGCCTAAGCCAAAAGTTAAGCTAACAAACTTTGGAGTGCAAGTTGGAGCCTTCTCTAAAATGGATAATGCCAAAGAGTATAAAAAAAAATATGAAAAACTAATTAGCAAACCTCAATATTTAACTACAAAGCTCTCTCCAATCTCCCAAGGGGCTCTACATAGAGTTATGGTAATGGGGTTTAACTCAAAAGAGGAGGCGCAAGATTTTATTAAAGATAATAACTTAACATCAGCATTTATAGTAAGGGATTAGAATGATAGAGAAAAAAAGAAAGACAAAAGAGACCGATATTGTTATTAGATTAAATCTATATGGCAGTGGCAAGGCAAAAATAAATAGCGGAGTTGGATTTTTTGACCATATGCTAGAATCATTTGCAAAACACTCTCTTATTGATTTAGAGGTTGAGTGCAAAGGGGATTTGCATATTGATGCGCACCATAGTGTTGAAGATATTGCAATTGTGCTTGGATGGGCTTTAAATGAAGCAATATATCCACTAAAGGGTGTTGAGAGGTTTGGAAATGCGGTTGTTGTTATGGATGAGGCAAGTGTTAGTTGTGATATAGATTTAAGCAATAGAGCATATTTGGTTTATGATTTGCCGCTAAATGAGGGGGCAATTGGAAATTTTGATTTAGAGCTAGTTGAGGAGTTTTTTAAATCTATTGCTTTTAATATTCCAATTAATTTGCATCTTACTTTTAATAGAGGTAAAAATCGACACCATATAGCTGAAGCTGCATTTAAAGCATTTGCAGTGGCTTTAAGAAGAGCACTTAGCAAAAATGAGAGAATCTCCATTCCAAGCACTAAAGGTGTATTATGATAGAGTTAATTATACTTGATGTTGATGGGACAATGACTGATGGCAAAATAACCTATACAGATAGAGGAGAGGAACTAAAGAGTTTTTGCGTAAAAGATGGTTTAGCAATTGCTAGTTGGATTAAACTTGGTAAAAAAGTTGCTATAATAACAGGTAGAGAATCAAAGATTGTTGAAAATAGAGCCAAAGAGCTAAATATCGATTTTTTCTACCAAAGGGTTAAAGAGAAAGATAAAAAAGCTGAAGAGATTTTAAAAGCTTTAAATATTAGTTGGCAAAATGTAGCTGCAATTGGTGATGATTTAAATGATTATAGTATGCTAAAAAGAGCAGCTTTAAGTTTTATGCCAAGAGATGGGAGCCCCTTTTTAGAAAAGGTAGTTACAAAAAAGCTCACTAAAGATGGTGGAAAGGGGGCTGTTAGAGAGATGATAGAGTATATTTTGCAAAAAGAGAATTTATTAGAAGATTTTTTTAAAATATGGGAAGTAAAATAGAGCTGATATTATTAGGAGTGGTAGTTTTAGTAACTTTTATAGCCTTTAATCTAAAGACAACCTCCCCTACCAATCAACCACAAACTAAAGTTCAAAAAAATACCGAAGTAAACCACTTTACTCTATATGAGATAAATAGCACAACTCTAAGCCACACCCTTAGAGCCAATAGAGCAACTGAGTTTATCAACTACTGGCTCTTAATTGAGCCAAATATCCAGACCCAAGATTTACAATATCTTAAGGCAAAAAAATCTTCTAATAAATT
>JAADEQ010000135.1 GCA_013153345.1 Campylobacterota bacterium
CATATGTAGCCTTTGCGCTTCCCTTCTTTGAAGGGTTTTTTAATATAGAATTTAGACGCTCTTTTGTCATTGGAAACTCTTCGAGCTCATAAATATGAAGAATTTGGTTTCTATTTAGATTTAGAGCATCCTTTATTGATTTTATAATCTCACTTGGTGTCATTTTCTATCTCCTTGCTCATCTCTAGAAGGTCTTTTTTTATTAATATTAAAAGAGATAGACACTTTGCATCTTTTACATTATGTTTTATGCTCCAATACTCACTATCAGTAAAGGTTACAAAGGTTTTTCCCTTGATATTATTATAGACTCCAATTCTTATTGGAAGCTCTAAAGATAGGGTTGGATTGCACTGCAAAAGCTTTGTTGAGATTTTTGGATTATTAAAATTTAGAGTCAAAGTTGGATATAGCATCTCTTTTAGCTTCAAAGCATTTGGCTCATGAGAATAGATATTAACTAAGCTATAGTTTTTCTTTGAAAGATTGCTTTTTATAATATCAATTGTTTGGTTAATATCATATTTTGACTCATATAGCTTTATAAATTTGCTTGTTGCATTTTTTGTCTTTTCAGCACATCCAATTAGTGCAAAAATAGAGATTAATATAGCTATTTTTTTCATCTCTTTTCCTATACATTAAATCTAAAATGCATAATATCCCCATCTTGCACAATATAATCTTTCCCCTCAAGTCTCATCTTTCCAGCCTCTTTTGCTCCAGCCTCTCCGCCATATTTGATAAAATCTTCATAGCTAATAACCTCAGCTCTAATAAAACCTTTTTCAAAGTCATTATGAATTACTGCAGCAGCCTTTGGAGCAGTTGTCCCTTTTTTAATTGTCCAAGAGCGAACCTCCTTAACTCCAGCTGTAAAATAGTTCATCAGCCCAAGCTTATCAAAGCAAGTTCTAATAATCTGGTCAAGCCCAGACTCCTCAACTCCAAGCGCTTCAAGCATCTCTTTTTTCTCCTCCTCATCAAAGCCAACCATCTCCTCTTCAATTTTAGCACAAAGCTTAATTACCTCTCTATTTTTACTCTTTGCATACTCTTTTAGCTTTTTAACATACTCATTATCTTCACTAAGCCCCTCTTCATCAACATTTGCCCCATAAATAATCTCTTTTGCCGTAAGCAATCTTAGCTCTTTAATAAGCTTTTGGTATGCCTCATTATCTTTATCTTCAAAAGTAGAAGCAGGATTTTCATTTTCTAAATGCTCAAGCAGCTTTTTTGCAACCTCAAGCTGAGCCATTGCCTCTTTATCTTTTCCTTTTGCCTTTTTTTGCAAATTTGCAATTCTTTTTTCCAAGCTCTCAATATCTGCAAGCAAAAGTTCAGTCTCAATAATCTCAATATCTCTTATTGGGTCAACACTCCCTTCCACATGAGTAATATTTTCATCATCAAAACATCTTACAATTTGTAAAATAACTTCAGTCTCTTTAATATTGCTTAAAAACTTATTTCCAAGCCCCTCTCCTTTGCTTGCTCCCTTTACAAGCCCAGCAATATCAACAAAATCAATTGTTGAGTGAAGCACTCTTTGAGGCTTTACAATTTTTGCAAGCTCATCAAGTCTTTTGTCTGGCACCGGCACAACCGCCTTATTTGGCTCAATTGTGCAAAATGGATAGTTTGCACTCTCAGCATTTTGCGCTTTTGTTAAAGCATTAAAAGTTGTTGACTTTCCAACATTTGGAAGCCCAACAAGTCCAATTCCTAAACCCATTATCTTCTCCAAAATTTTTGTGCTATTATACTATTAAAGAACTATTTTTTTAGCAATATTTAATCCAAATCCACTAATTCCAATAAATTCTGTATCTTTATTTGTTGTTAGAAGATTTATCTCTTTTACTCCTAAATGTTTTAGAATTTGAGCTCCAATTCCATACTCTTTTGCCTGCTCTTTTGAGATTGTTTTTGTATCTAAAAAAACCAAAAGCCCGCTATTTTTCTTCAAATACTCAATTGCCTCCATTAAAGTGTTATATTTATGCGAGTTTGTTAAGAGGTCTAAATCGGTTGAGATATTGTGAAACTTAACATTTGCCCTTGAGTGGACTCCATAAAATTTAATTACACTATGGACTCTATTTAGATGGTCTCTAAAGTTAATCTTCTCAACCTTTACATCAAAAAACTCAATTATCTCTTTTGAAATCTCTTTTATAAGCTTCTCATTTGCAAGCCTATACTCAACAATATCTGAGATATAGACAATATTTAAGTTATGCTTTTTCCTAAAAATATCTAAATCATCCCTTCTTGCCATTGTTCCATCATCTTTAATTATCTCACAAATTACTGCAACAGGAGATAATCCTGCTAGAGTGCATAAATCAACTGAGCCCTCAGTATGGCCTGTTCTAACTAACACTCCTCCATCTTTTGCAATTAAAGGAAAAATATGTCCTGGGCGAACAAAATCTTTTGGAGTTGAAAGAGGTGAGGCAAGAGCCTTTATACAAGCATCTCTTTCAATTGCAGAGATTCCTGTCTTTGCAGTTGCTAAATCAACTGAGATAGTAAAAGCTGTCTCATGGGCTGAATCATTATTTTTTACCATTGGCTCTAACTCAAGTCTTTTTGCAATCTCTTTTGTCATTGGAGTACAAATTAATCCTCTTGCCTCTTTTGCCATAAAGTTAACCATTTGTGGGGTTGAAAAGGTTGCTGCATATACTAAATCACCCTCATTTTCCCTATCTTCATCATCAACCATAACAACCATTTTTCCTTTTTTTATATCTTCAATTGCATTTAATACTCTTTTTATTGCTTCACTCATCTCTTATCCTCTTTTTGAGTAATTATACAAAAAAATTTAAATTTTTTTCTAAAAAGACTTGACATAAGAAAAAAAGTTTGCTATAATTTCGCGCACATAAAGAGATAAGGCTTCAAGAGATTGGGGTGTCGCCAAGTGGTAAGGCAGCAGGTTTTGGTCCTGCCATTCGGGGGTTCGAGTCCCTCCACCCCATCCACTTCTTCTGACGCGGGGTAGAGCAGCCTGGTAGCTCGCCGGGCTCATAACCCGGAGGTCGGAGGTTCAAATCCTCCCCCCGCAACCAATTATCAATAGTTTATCCCAATGTAGCCATTTTGCATTTTCATATTCTCCTTTAATTAGTGATAAGATTTTTTCATTCCCCTATTAATATTTTAGATAGGGGAGGGGGTTTTAAAATCTATTTTTACTACTTTTTTGTTTAATTTAATACTTTTCAAAATGTCCCTTATCTCCCCTCTATTGTCCCCTGTGTGGTTTGGTTTATTTTTTTTTGTATAATTACCCCAAAAATTATAAAGAGGGGTTAAATGAGTGAAGCAATAAAGCGGGTTTTACAAGCAATTGATGATATAAAAAAAGGAAAAATGGTTGTTATGGTTGATGATGAAGATAGGGA
>JAADEQ010000098.1 GCA_013153345.1 Campylobacterota bacterium
CTTTGCTAATAAGATTGTAGAGAGTATTAAAAAGAGTAGTAGTATCTTTTTCATCTTAATCCTCTTTTATAAAATCTCTAAATAGATATTGATGCTCACTTGGCAAAGCTGCAAAAATCTTTTTAGCTAACTTTCTAATCTCCCAAAGTGCTGACCTATCACTCCTTAGAGCCAAAAAGTTTTGAAGGCTTCTAGCATTAATACTCCAAGTTAGCTCAGTCTTATAGGCTTCAACCAAGGCATATTTTGCTATATCATTACTTATTCCCTTTTTTAAAAGAGCTTGCAGATTATTAAGGGCTCTAATTGAAGCGCTATCAACCTCTTTATTGCCAGTTAGAACAATAAATTTTGAGGCCCCTTCAAAATCATCCTCTCTAAATGGCTCTATATCTTTTAGCTCCTTTAGAGTATAACGAGTAGATTTTACCGATAAAGAGGCTATTCGGTGGCGTGCTAACTCTTGAAGAAGAGCTCTACTAATGCCTTGAATATAGAAGTTATATACTAGATGCTCTAGAGTTGAAGAGTGCTTATACTTATTTCCAACGCGCTCAATTAGCTCTTTATCTTTTTGACCTCCATTATCACTCTTATCAAAACTTTGCCAACAGGTTCTTATGGCGTGAGATGCTATCTCAAGGGGTGTATAGTGTAATAAGATAACGTTCATTTAAGACCCTTTGGATAAAATAATCAAAACATTATAACAAATTTATATTAATTAGTAAAAAAAGAGGCGCAATGTTATGTTTTAAGAGATTTTACCCTATAAAAGAGGATTTTAGAGACCCATTTAGTAGAGATAGGGATAGAGTTGTCCACTCAAGCTCCTTTAGAAGATTAGAATATAAGACTCAAGTATTTATTAACCATGAGGGAGACTACTTTAGAACTAGACTAACTCACTCTCTAGAGGTGGCCCAAATCTCTAGAACAATAGCTTTGGCACTAAAGTTAAAAGAGAGCTTAGCTGAGGCAATTGCCCTTAGCCACGATTTGGGTCATACCCCATTTGGCCATAGTGGAGGAGAGGAGTTAGATAGAACTCTTAAAGAGGATGGTCACAGCAATGGATTTGACCATAACTTTCAATCATTTAGAGTCTTAACAAAGCTAGAGAAGCGATATAAAGAGTATGATGGATTAAACTTAACATATGCTACCCTTGAAGGGGTTTTAAAGCACTCCTATCCTTATAATAAGAAATTTTTACCCCAATCTATAAAAGAGGGGTTTAGGGTCGATTATCATCCATCTTTAGAGGCAATAGTGGTAGATTATGCAGATGCAATTGCCTATATCAGCGCAGATATTGATGATGGGATTAAATATAATCTAATTGGGTATGAGGATTTAAAAGATGAGCCTTTAATAAAGATGGCAACTCAAAAGGTAGAAGAGGAGGAAGGCATTGCTCCAACTGAGCCCCTCTTTAGACATAGATTGGTAAGCTGGTTAATAAAGATATTGATTGGAGATTTTATAAAATACTCCTCTAAGTTTGTATCCTCTTATAACTTTGAGGTGTTATGCTCCTCATTTGTGGCTAATGAAAAGCTTCCAATGGGCCACTCCCCAGGAATTGCGGGGGCTTTGGAGACTCTAAAATCTACCCTTTATAGTAAGCTCTATAAGCACCATAAGATTGTAAGAGAGATGTATGGGGGAAAGGTTTGTGTTAAGGCCCTTTATAAGGCATTTATGAGTGAGCCAAATTTACTGCCTCAGCAGCATCGAGAGCTTTTGGGGGTAAGAAAGAAGCATCGAGTAGTTGCAGATTATATTGCTTCAATGACTGATAGATATGCGCTTAAGAGGTATCACCAAATATATGCGCTTGGGGTATAGAATTTAAACTTTTTTAGATATTATTCCTTCAATTTTTAATAAGGATTAATTGATGCAAAAGATTAAAAATATTGCTGTAATTGCCCATGTTGACCATGGTAAAACAACTCTTGTTGACCAGCTTTTAAAGCAAAGTGGGACCTTTGCTGCACATAAAGAGATTGAAGATAGAGTTATGGATAGCAATGATTTAGAAAAGGAAAGAGGAATTACAATTCTTTCTAAAAATACGGCAATTGAGTATAAAGACCATAAGATTAATATTATAGATACTCCCGGGCATGCCGATTTTGGAGGGGAGGTTGAGCGTGTTTTAAAGATGGTTGATTCAGTTTTGCTTCTTGTAGATGCAAAAGAGGGAGTTATGCCTCAAACTAAATTTGTATTAAAAAAAGCAATCTCACTTGGCCATATTCCAATTGTTGTAATTAATAAGATTGATAAAGAGGGAGCTGAGCCTGAGAGAGTGGTTGATGAGGTATTTGATTTATTAGTTGCACTTGATGCAAATGAAAAGCAGCTTGAGTTTCCAATTCTTTATGCAGCCGCAAGAGATGGATATGCAAAATATGAGCTTGAAGATGAGAATAAAGATTTAGAGCCTCTTTTTGAGACAATTATAAACTCAGTCCCATATCCAAGCGGAAGCAAAGATAATCCTACACAAGCGCAGGTCTTTACTCTTGATAGCGATAATTTTGTTGGAAAAATTGGAATTGTAAGAATCTTTAATGGGGAGCTAAAAAAAGGAGGGGAGTATACATTAGTTAAGGCTGATGGAGAAAAGACAACTTCAAGAATTAGTAAACTCATTGGCTTTAAGGGGCTTGATAGGGTTGAGATTGAGAGGGCTGAGGCTGGAGATATTGTTGCAATTGCTGGCTTTTCAGATATTGATGTTGGCGATACAATTGCAGATAAAAATAATCCAATTCCTCTTGATCCTCTTCATATTGAAGAGCCAACGCTTTCTGTTATTTTTAGCGTAAATGATGGGCCGCTTGCAGGGCTTGAGGGAGAGCATGTAACTTCAAATAAGATAAAAGAGCGCCTTGAAAAGGAGATGGAGACAAATATTGCAATGAGAATGGAGCCTCTTGGAGACTCAACCTTTAAAGTTAGTGGAAGAGGGGAACTTCAAATTGGAATTTTGGCTGAGAATATGAGAAGAGAGGGGTATGAGTTTTTGTTGGCTCGCCCAGAGGTTGTTGTAAAAGAGGAAAATGGGGTAAAGCTTGAGCCATTTGAGCATTTAGTAATTGATGTGCCTGAGGAGTTTCAAGGAGTTGTAATTGAGAAGCTTGGAAAGAGAAAAGCAGAGATGATAAATCTAACTCCAATGCCAGATGGGAGTGTTAGAATTGAGTTTGAGATTCCAGCGCGCGGACTTATTGGATTTAGAAGTGAGTTTTTAACAGATACTAAAGGTGAAGGGATAATGAACCACTCATTTTTAGAGTATCGCCCATATAGCGGGGTTGTTGAGAGCAGAACTCAAGGCGCGCTTGTCTCAATGGTTGATGGAGAGGCTGTTGCATATGCACTAT
>JAADEQ010000038.1 GCA_013153345.1 Campylobacterota bacterium
ATATTGCTGAGTTGAATCCAATTTATCAAATAAAACTATCTCCAACTCTCTTCCTTTGGCCCACTATATAGGCTTTAGCACTCATCTTAGATTTTGATTTAGGCTGCACCATATTTATCTTTATTTTACCCTTTTTACACCCAACAATAATAGAATCTTTCAAAATTTCCAAAATTTTCCCCTCTTGGTTTTCTAAACTACTCTCAACCAACTCAATATCTATTAATTTAACCCCATTTTCCAAAAAAACTCCGGGCCATCCAAAAAAGGCTCTAAATTTAGTAATAAGCTCTTTTGCATCACTAAAATCAACTAACCCATCCTCTTTTTTTATCTTTTTGCAAACTGAAGCATTTGAGTGGAGCTGCTTAATAGGATTTAATCTCTCAAACTCCCTTAAAACTGAAAGAGTTAACTTTGCAGCTTGAGTTGTTAGAAGCTTTGTAACCTCATCAACCCTTAAATTCTCTATCTTCACATATCTAAAGCCTAACATCTCTCCTGTATCTAACCCCTCATCCATCAACATTGCAGTAACTCCGCTATATCTATCACAATTTAAAATAGCTTGCTGAATTGGAGAAGCCCCTCTATATTTTGGCAATATTGAAGCGTGCAAATTAATAGATGGAGCAATCTTTAAAATCTCTTTTGGCAAAAGCATCCCAAAAGCAGCCACTACAATAAAATCTGGCTTTAAAGATTTAATCTTTTTAACTACCTCCTCATCTCTTAGACTCTTTGGTTGTAACACCTCAATATTATACTCATTTGCCAAAACTTTAACCGGCGGAGGGGTTAGGATTTTTTTTCTACCAACCTTTTTATCCATTTGAGTAACAACCAATACAACCTCAAACTCTTTGCTCTTAATTAACTCCTCTAAAATCTCTTTTGCATAAAGAGGAGTTCCCATAAAAACTACTCTTTTCAAACTCTCTCCTTTTTAGTAAAAAGGGTACCCCCCTCTAAGAGCCCATCAACCAAAAAGCTCTTTGCATTTTTTAAATCAAATCCACTTGCTAAATACATCTCTTTATCTCTATCTAATAAAAACTTAGCAGCTTGCAGCTTTGTAACAATTCCGCCTGTTGCAAACTCATTATTTGGATTAAATTTTGCCTTTAGCTCCTTTTCATCTATTTTATCTACAACCCTTTTGGGCTTAGCATTACAATTTAGCTTTGGGTCATCATCATAATAAGCATCAATATCACTAAGAATTGCTAAAATATCTGCATCAAAATAGTAAGCTACATGAGCTGATAATCTATCATTATCCCCAAACAAAAGCTCCTCAGTTGCAGTTACATCATTCTCATTTACAATTGGAATTACTCTATACTTCAAAAGTGCCTCAACAGCTGCTTTTGCATGAGCTGTTACACTCCTTGAATCAAAATCTTTAGCAGTCAATAAGACTTGAGCAGTTAGAATATTATACTTTTCAAACTCTTTTTGATACTCCCTCAATAAAAACGGCTGTCCAATTGCAGCAAGAGCCTGCTTCTCTTCAATTTTGCTCTTATTGAGTTTTATCTTTGTATATCCAGCTGCAACTGCACCTGAGCTTACTAAAATAACCTCTTTTTTTTGAGAGTGCAAAAGGGCTAAAAATTCAACTAATGCTCTTAATCTATCAATTGCAACTGCCCCATCTTGAGTTAATACATGCGAGCCAACCTTTATTACAACCCTCTTCACTCGCTCTTCTCCTTAACTATTTTAACCAATTTAAATAGCATATATTTTAAAGGCTCTAAATTAATTCTTGCAACTGCTGAGATAGGAAGCACAAAAATTGGCTTATTAAAATCAAAACTCTCCCACTCCTTCTTATCTTGTAAATAGTTTAAATATCTATCAACTGCCCCAAACTCTTTAGCCTTATTATTTGGCTCTAAATCAAGCTCTTTTAAAAACTCCTCTATCTTTAAATTTGCTTCATCTACATCTAAAGCATCAACTTTTGTAATTGCAATTGCAAAAGGCTTTTTTGCAAGCTCTAAAGAGTATCTTTTTAACTCCTCTCTTAACTGCTCATATTGATATCTCATATCTCTATAATTTGTAATATCAATCATAAATAAAAGAGTCTTTGTCCTTTCAATATGGCGCAAAAACTCAAGCCCAAGCCCCTTTCCATCACTAGCCCCCTCAATAATTCCTGGAATATCTGCCATTAAAAATGAGTTCATCTCATCAACTCTTACTACTCCAAGCTTTGGAGTTAGGGTAGTAAACTCATAATTTGCAATCTCTGGCCTTGCATTTGATAGTGCTGAGATAAGAGTTGATTTTCCAACATTTGGAAAGCCAACAAGCCCAACATCTGCAATTGATTTAAGCTCTAAACGAATATGTTTTGTAACTCCAGGAAGGCCTGGCTGAGCATAAGTTGGGCGCTGATTTGTTGGGCTCTTAAAGTGGACATTCCCTTTGCCCCCTTTTCCACCCTCTAAAAACTTAACAATCTCTCCATCTTTAGTTAAATCAAGCAAAACCTCATTGGTTTGGGCATCAATAACTTGAGTTCCTGGGGGCACAACCAAAATTAAATCCTCTCCCTTTTTGCCAAATCTCTTTCTACCTTGACCGGGCTGCCCATTTTTTGCTTTTAGATGTCTCTTTCCTCTATAAAAAGATAGAGTATCTGTATTTCTATCTACCTTAAAATATACATCTCCTCCAGCTCCACCATCTCCACCATCAGGGCCACCTTTTGTAACAAACTTCTCAGTATGAAATGATACACATCCAGCTCCCCCTTTTCCAGAGCTAACTAAAAAATCAACTTTATCAATAAACATCTCTTCTACCCTCTTATATAATTTGTGAAATTATATCGTAAAGAGTAGTTAATAAAAAGAGAATTAAAATCTAAACCCCTCTTTAATTAAAAGCTCTTTTAATAAATCCCCTTTATCCCCTTGAATCTCAATAGAGCCATCTTTAATAGTCCCTCCAGCTCCAACTATACTTTTAATCTTTTTTAAAAGCTTTTTTAACTCCTCTTTTTCCAAAAAAAAAGGACCTACTATTGTAACTACCTTTCCTCTTCTTCTCTCTTTATTAATCTTTAGATTATGCTCATTAAAAGCTTTTACTACAATCTCTTTAGACTCCTTTTCAATACTCCATCCATCTTCAAACTTTGCACCCATCTCAAATAGATTCTTTTTCATATAGTATCTCTTCTCCTTTAAAAAGAGCTCTCCTCTTCATATAGTTGAGCAAGAGCTGTCGTATTTGTCTTGTTCTTTTCCTCCTCATAACTTACATAAGAGGGTTTAAATTGATTATATTGATTGTAATAAAAATTATAATATCTTCTTGCGCCTAAATATCTCCTTTTA
>JAADEQ010000116.1 GCA_013153345.1 Campylobacterota bacterium
AGAGTCTATCCAAAGCAAAAAATTAAAAAAGAGTATAGGGATTATGAGATTGAGAATAAGATTATCTTCAAAAAGCCTATCTATCGTTTTTGGTTTGGTTTTATTGAGCCTTATTATAAAAATGGGAAGATAGATACTCAACGGGTATTTGAAGAGTATAGAAAAAATGGTCATAAACTTCTCTCTTTTACTTTTGAGGAGCTTAGTATTGAGTTATTGAAGCTCTATTTTCATCACAATATTCCATCTTGCCATTCATATTGGGATTACTTTAATGAGTTTGATATATATTGTGAGTTTAATGGAAAAAAGATTATAGGAGAGTGCAAATATAAGAATCGATTTATTACCAAAAAGGAGATTATTAAACTATATAAAAAGGTAGAAGTATCAAACCTTGAGTATGATTATATAGCGCTATTTTCAAAGAGTGGTTTTAGTAGTGAGTTAAAAAAAGAGAGAAGAGATAATCTTCTTCTTTTTAGTTTGCAAGATTATAAGAGCCTAATTACCAAATAGCTTTTGGTGCTCTATTTTAATACATAGATTTTGAACTACCTTAATTCCATTCTCCTCAGCCATCTTTGCAGCTTCATTATTTACAATTCCAAGCTGAGTCCATAAGACATCAACATCACCTCTTTTAATTGCAGCCTCTGCAACTGCTTTAACAGCTTCTGGCTTTCTAAAAACAACGACAATATCAACCTTTTTATCAATATCAAGCAAGCTTCTATATACTTTTTGTCCCAAAATCTCATCCTCTTTTGGATAGATTGGAAAAACATTATATCCAGCATCAATCATATATTTAGTAACTTTGTGGCTATCTTTGGTTGGGTTTGGAGAGGCTCCTACAATTGCTATATTTTTATATTTTTGCAAAATCTCTTTAATCTCTTGTGGGTTAGAATTTATTGTAGGCATTTCACACTGCATAATTTTTCCTTTTTAGTGGTATAATTTAGAAAAATTTTATCACAAAAAGTTAAGGAATAGGTATGATAAACTTTGAGGATGTCAAAAAGGCGGCAAAAAGGGTCTCTAAAGTAGCACATAAGACCCCATTAGCTTATGCTCCAATTTTAAGTAAGCTATATAATCAGCAAGTGTTTTTAAAGAAAGATAATTTACAAGTTACAGGCTCTTTTAAGTTAAGAGGAGCATTTAATAAGATTGCAACATTGATTGAGAGTGGAAATAGAGGTGGAGTTGTTGCAGCAAGTGCTGGAAATCATGCTCAAGGTGTAGCTTTAAGTAGTGCCTATTTTGGGATTGATGCAACAATTTTTATGCCAGAGTCAACTCCACTAAATAAGATTCAAGGGGTTGAGAGTTATGGTGCAAAGGTTGTTTTAAAGGGTGCAAATTATGATGAAGCATACTCATATGCGATTGAGTATTCAAAAGAGCAAAATCTCTCATTTGTTCATCCTTTTGCTGATGATAGTGTAATTGCTGGACAAGGGACAATATATTTAGAGATTTTTAAAGAGATTGATGATTTGGATGCAATTGTTGTGCCAGTTGGTGGAGGGGGATTAATTAGTGGGATTGCAACAGCTGCAAAGGTGCTAAATCCAAATATTAAAGTAATTGGGGTTGCAGCTTCAGGGGCTCCGGCAATGGCTCAATCTTTTAAAGAGAAAAAGCCTATTAGCACAAAAAGTGTTAGAACAATTGCGGATGGAATTGCAGTTAAGAATGCTTCTGAGATGACACTAAAGTATATCTTAAAGTATGTTGATGATATTAAGCTTGTTTGTGATGATGAGATTGCAAGTGCGATTTTATTTTTGCTTGAGCGCCAAAAGTTGCTTGTTGAAGGGGCTGGGGCTGTTGGAGTTGCTGCACTAATGCATAATCGTCTTGATTTGCCGCCAAACTCAAAGGTTTGTATATTGCTTAGTGGGGGAAATATTGATGTTACAATGTTAAGCCTTATTATTGAAAAGGGATTAACAAAGACATATCGAAAGATGAAGCTAATTGTAACGCTAATTGATAAGCCGGGGGCGCTTGAGAGTTTTGCAAAATTGATGCGCCAAGTTCAAGCAAATATTGTTCAGATTGGATATGATAGAACCTCAACAGATTTAGAGTTTGGAGATGCTCATGTTAGTGTTGCGCTTGAGACCAAAGGAAAAGAGCATCAAGATGAGATTAGAAAAATCCTCAAAAAGAATGGCTATAGCTTTAAAGAGGTGCATTGATGAGTATTATTGCAATTGATTTGGGTTCAAATACTCTTCAGGTGGTGGAGTATGATTGCAGCTCAAATAAAAAGATAGCCCACTTTCAAAAAAATGTTAGAACTGCGCAAGGGTTGGTTGAGAGTGGTGTAATCTCTAAAGAGGCTATAAAAAGAGTGATTGAGGCATTAAAAGAGGCTAAAAAAAGGATTAAATTTAATAATAAAGAGATATTTGCAGTCACTACTCAGGCTCTAAGAGTGGCTAAGAACCAAAAAGAGGTGGTTGAAGAGATTTATAAAGAGGTTGGTATAAAATTTAGGGTTATTTCACCTTTGGAAGAAGCAAGATTAACTCTTGAGGCTGTAAAGAATAGGCTATTTAAGCTTGGGTTTAAAGGCGATTTTGTATTGGTTGATATTGGAGGGGGTTCAACGGAGTTGATATATTATATAGATAATCATATCTACTCTAAGAGTTTTGATTTGGGAATTGTTACAACAGCTAATAGTTGTAAGAGTTTAGAGGAGATAGAGAGGTTTGTTGAGAAAAAGGCTCTATTAATAGAGGAGTTTGCAAAAAAATTTGATAATAGCAATCTTATATTTTGTGCTACAGCTGGAACTCCAACAACAATTGCTGCAATGAAGCACAATTTAACTTATGCTACTTATGATGCAGAGGTTGTAAATGGAACTATCTTAAAGGTTGAGGAGCTAGATTTTTATCTAAATCGATTGTTGGAAATGGATAAAAAAGAGAGAGAAGTAGTAGTTGGAGTTGGAAGAGATGATTTGATTGTAGCGGGAATTATTATTTTTAAAAAGATTTATGAGATTTTAGGAAAAGAGGAGGCAGTGGTAGTTGATGATGGATTATCAATGGGAGTGGCTTTAATGGGGTGTAAAGAGTTGGAGAAAAATAGAGGAAAATAGATTAGGAGCTTTGGTTTTTAATATACTCCCTTAATTCCTCTTCATCAATTCCAAAATCTCTTGCTATCTCAGAAACTGAAATATTATATCTCTTCACCATTATATATGCACTCTTTAACTTCCCCTCTCTTTCTCCCTCTAACTTGCCAACCACTATCCCTTTTTCCATTCCTCTTTTCTCTCCCTCTAACCTTCCAACAATAATTCCTTTCTCCATCCC
>JAADEQ010000157.1 GCA_013153345.1 Campylobacterota bacterium
GAGAGTAGCCCTAAATATAAAAATACTACTATAAAAGTTGGAAACTTGTTAAAAAAGGAAAAGATCTGTTTGTAATTATAAGAGCCTATAACTATAATAAAACTAATAAAACCAAACTTCAAACTATTAAAAAAAGTAGAAAGAAAGTAGAAGCCAACTCCTCACCCCAAATACTCAACTATCTGCTTCGTAATAGAAGAGATATCATTAGTAGCATCCACCTCTAGGTAATCTATCTCTAATCTTTTAATAACCTCAAGCATACTATCTTGAATCTTTAAAAGATAATCAAACCCTCTCTTTTCAATATTATCATTTACCTTTTTAGTTAATCTCTCAACTAACTCCACTATATTAATCTTAAAAAATACAACCTTTTGAGGCAATCTATTATCTAAAGCAAATCTATTTAACTCTATTAAAAACTCCAGCTCAAATTCTGGATTAGAAGCAATAGCATAAGCAATCCCAGAGATTAAACTCCTATCAGAGATTATTAATCTATCTAAATTAGGCTCTATTACCTCTTTAAAATGCTCTGCCCTATCGGCCAAAAATAAAAACAGCTCAGCCTTTTTAGACTCCAATTTTTCATAAAGCAAAATCTCTCTTGCCCTCTCTCCAAACTTCGTACCGCCTGGCTCTTTAGTAAATATTGCCTCTGGAAAATAACTCTTTAAAATCTCAATTTGAGTGCTCTTTCCAACCCCATCAATCCCCTCTAAAGCTACATACACTTTAAATCCTTTAAAATCTCTTTTGGCACTAAATGCTTAACCTCCCCTCTATATTTCAAAATAGCTCTTACAATTGAGGAGCTAATAAAAGCATACTGCAAACTTGGCATTAGATAAATGGTCTCTAAATCCTTCTTTAATGAGGCATTTGCATACCCCATCTGCAGTTCATACTCAAAATCACTAACTGCTCTAAGGCCTCTAATAATAATATTTGAATCAACCTCATCACTCAAATCAACCAACAACCCCTCAAACCCTATCACCTTAATCTTTGGCAAATCCCTAGTAGCCTTTTTTACAAATTCAACTCTCTTCTCAAAACTAAACATTGGATTTTTCTCTTTATTTTTAGCAACAGCCACAACTATCTCATCAAAAATCTTACATCCCCTCTTTATAATATCCAAATGCCCCAAAGTAATAGGGTCAAATGTGCCAGGATAGATTGCTCTTTTACTCTCTTTTGCCAAAGCCTACTCTCCTTTCCATCTTCTATATAAGTTATGCTCAATGCCCAAGCTATCATACCACTTCCCAATAATAAACTTCTCCGCATCCTTTAGCTTCTTTACCCCACTATAATACCCCAAAACAGGAGGAGCAATTATAACCCCTATTTGAGATAGCTTTAACATATTCTCTAACAAAATTGGACTAAAGGGAAGCTCTCTTGGAGCTAAAAGAAGCTTTCTTTGCTCTTTTATCATAACCAAAGCAGCACGAGTTACTAAATTATCCGCAATTCCATTAGCAACTTTTCCAAGAGTATTCATTGAAGTAGGAATAATAGCCATTGCATCAGCCCTAAAGGAGCCACTAGCAACTGCTGCACCAATATCCTTATTGGAATAGAGTCTAATATTTGCCTTCTCTTTCTTACCTACTATCTTTGCATTTTTAGAGACAATAAGATGAAGTTCAATCTCTTTGGGAAGATATTTAATAAATCTCTTGCCTAGCTCAATACCACTAGCGCCAGTAATTGCTAAAATTAATCTCATCTTTTCAATAGAGCAAAAGCTCTATTTTTTTACTTTTTCTAAATATTTGCCCTCAGTAGTATCAACTTTAATAACATCCCCCTCCAAAATATGAAAAGGAACTTGAACAGTTGCCCCACTCTCAAGCTTTGCTGGCTTTTTACCCCCTTGCGTATCACCCTTAAAGTTTGGTGGAGTTTCTACCACTTTTAATTCAACCGTTTGAGGAATCTCAACACTAATTGGCTTTCCTTTATGAAATAAAACGCTAACCTCCATCCCATCAATCATAAAATCAAAATTCTCTTTTCCAACCTGCTCCAAAGTTAAGCCAAGCTGCTCAAATGTTTCACTATCCATAAACTGCAAAAACTCCCCATCATCATAGAGATATTGCATCTTCTTATACTCAAGCTCTGGAACCTCAAACTTATCCCCAGCATGCACAGTCTTCTCAATTACTCTTCCATTTTGAAGATTTTTAACCTTCATCCTAACAAACGCTGCACCCTTTCCAGGCTTTACATGCAAAAACTCAATAACTTTATAAGGGCTCCCATCAATCTCTAACCTTACACCCTTTTTAATATCACCCATTCCAATTGTTGCCATAAAACTTCTCCTACAAAAATAAAGCAGATTTTATCATAAGGTTGGGGTAGATAAGCTTAAAGCCTATCTAGTAATTGAGATATTATTTGGGTCATGATGTATTGGATTTTCATCATCTACATCCATCGCCTTTGTATTATCCATCAAGACTGGAATAAATATTAAAGAGACAAATACTGCTGCAACCGTTCCAGAAATCAATGCAACTCCAAGCCCCCCAAATATCGGGTCACTTGCAAGAAGTGCAGAACCCAAAATAATTGCAATTGCAGTTAGCGCAATTGGCTTTGCTCTAGTTGCTGCTGCTATTGCAATTGCTCTTTTCTTCTCAATCCCCTTTGCCTCCATTAAAGATTTTGCAAAATCAATTAGAAGCAGTGAGTTTCTTGAACTAATTCCCATTAGCGCAATAAATCCAATTAGTGAAGTTGCTGTCAAAAAGAAGGTATCACGAGTTACCAAATCTGCAATCCAGTGTCCAACAATTACTCCAATAATAGATAAGAAGCTTCCAGCCAAAACAATACCACTTAGTGCAAAACTCTTATAATATACAACTAAAAGTAAAAATATTAAAATTAATGCTCCAATAAAAGCACCTCCAAGGTCTCTAAATGTATCAAGAGATACCTTCATCTCTCCATCCCATCTTAATAGATACTCTTTACCACTCTTTGGGTCTGTTAGATATAAATCAAACATATAGGTAGTAAATCCAGCCTTTTTAATCTCATACCCTTTTTTGGTAAAATACTCAATCATTCTCTCTCTTGCATCTAGCAATGGATATACTTGAGACTCATTATCTGTCTCAGCAATCACATTTATCATTCTTCTTAAATCTTTATGCATAATCATTGGATTTGACTCAACCTCTCTAATCTCAACCACCTCCTTAATTGGCACAAGCATTCCTCTTTGATTCATCAACTGCATTGAGGTTAGTTTCTCTTCCAAAGCCTCCTTGGACCTATCTTTAAAACGCTTAGTCTTATCATCTAGACTCAAAAATATATCAATTTGCCCCTCTTCATTCTTTGAATTTTTATGAGCAATTGCCATCCCCTCAAATGCTAAATAGATAATCTTATTAACTTGCTCAACACTCAATCCACTTCTTGCAATCTTATCTTTATTTGGAATCAACTCAAACTTCTTAAATATCTCATCTGCCATAATATCAACATCAACCACCTTTGGAGTCTTATTTAAAATCTTTGCAACCTCAATTGATAGCTCTCTTAATTTATTTAAATCCTCTCCAGTCACCTCAACCACAATTGAAGCTAGAGTTGGAGGACCAGCAGGCTGCTCTATCATCTTAATCACCGTTCCATTAACAATTGGCTCACACATCCTCTTAATTACTGGTCTTAGACGGCTAACCATATTAAAAGAGGTCTCATCTCTATCATGTTTATTTGTCAAGTTTACCAAAATCTCTGCCACATTTTCACTATTTTTCATACCAGCACCCTTAACAAGTCCAGCATAATCAAGAGGAATCCCCTCTCCAAGATGTGTTACAATATTAACAACCTCTTTCTCCTTCTTTAAAATCCTAACCACACAATTAGCAACCTTTTTTGTCTCCTCTTTAGAGCTTCCAGTTGGAGTATCCACATAAATTGAAAATGTATTAGCACTCTTTCCAGGCAACATTCTAGCCTTTACCAAATTGGCTGGAATCATCATCACTGAAGCTCCCAACGCCATTAGAGTAAAAGCAATAACCATAAACTTTCTACTCTTATGTTGTAAAATCCAATATACAATATCCTCTATCTTATGCATTAGCTAGCCTCCCCATCTTCTTCACTTTTATGCTTATTTTTATGTTTATGGTGTTTATGTGTTGGCTTTTTAAGAAGTTTTAGACTCAAATATGGCGTAAAGATATATGCCACAAATAGTGAAGCAATAAGTGCCACTGGAACATTTAATGGAATTGGTTTCATAAAAGAGCCCATCATTCCCCCAACAAATAGCATTGGAACCATTGTTAAGATAATTGCTAAAGTTGCAATATTGGTTGGAGCCCCAATCTCATCAGTAGCCTCCACCAAAATATCTTCCATATCCTTCTCATCCACATCATGCGCATGAAGATGGCGGTGGATATTCTCAATTACAATAATTGCTGCATCAACTAAGAGTCCAAGTGAGAGCAAAAATGCAAAAAGGGTAATTCTATTAATCGATTGCCCACTAATCCAAGCAATAAATAGAGTAATAGATAAGATTGCTGGAACGGTAAATGTTACAATAATAGACTCTTTAAATCCAAGTGCAAATACAAGCATTACCGCAATAATTAAGATAGTAATAATTAAGTGCTCAACCAAATTATTTACCGCCTCATTTGCCCTCTCTCCATAATCTCTAGTAATTACATACTCAATCCCCTCTTTCTCAAGCTCATCTTTATGCTCTTCTAACAGCTTTTCAACATCCCTTGCTACAAAAACTGCATTTGTCCCTGCAAGCTTTGCAACAGTTAGGGTAACTTGCTGCTTTTGAGGCAAAAACTTTCCATTCTTATCTCTTAAATCAATATATGCATATTTAAAGTTTTGAAAATCAATTCCTCTCTCAACTTTTGCAATATCTTTGACATAAATTGGAGAACCCATATATTGAGCCACAATTATATTTTTTACATCCTCAACGGTTTCAATCGCATTTTTTACACCAAAAATAATTAGCTTATTATCTTTTGTTCTTCCTTTAACATCTGGCACATCAACTGCAACAGATTGAATCGCTTTCATAATTTGACCCATTGAGAGATTATAAGCACTAAGCTTTCCCATATCAACCAATACATTAAATTGGGGCTTATGAGAACCCTTTAGCTCTGTTTTTGCCACATTCTCAATTGCATTAACCTTATGCTGAAGCCTTCTAATAATCTTATACATCTTCTCATAATCAACCTTAGTCCCCTCTTTTGGATAAAAAGCAATTGTTACAATCGGAATATCAATATCAATATCAAATGGCTTTACAAGAGGCTGCATTGTTCCTTTTGGCAACTTATCCATATTTTGCATAACTTTATCATATAGTTTTAGGTTCGCATCCTCTCTTCTCTCCCCAATTTTATACATAACATTTACAATTCCAACATTATCCATCGCCATACCATAAATATGCTCAATCCCTTTTATCTCTCTTAACTTTCTCTCAAGAGGCTCAACAATAACCTTTTCAATCTCTTGAGGCGTTGCTCCTGGCATTGGCACAATAACAGCTCCCCCACTAATTGCAATTTGAGGGTCCTCTTCTCTTGGCATCACTTGAAGCGAAATTACCCCCAGCAAAATCAATGTAATACCAAGAATTGGTGTTAAAGGATTTTTTAAAAATGCTGCTGCTAACTTTCCTGCCCAATCTTTTGGTTTATACTTCATTGTAAATCCTCTTACTTATTAATATATACTTTTGCATACATTCCAGGAAAAATCATATTGCCACTATAATCAAACTTAATTTTTACTCTAAATTTATGGGTCATTGGATTTGAACTTGGAATAATAGAGGCAATTACCCCTTGTGTCTTTAATCCAATTGAAGGAATCTCAACCTCAACTGGTTTTCCTATTCTAATATATTTTAAATCGCTCTCACTCACCTCAGTTACAATCTTTAAACTACTTAAATCAGTCAATACCAAAACTGGCATCCCTGGAATTTGAATCTCCCCCTCTTTTGCCATCTTAGAGATTATCACTCCATCATTTGGAGCTCTTATCTTGAGATATTTATATTGATTTAATACCTGCTCCTTTTGAGCTTCAGCCTGCTCAACCTGCTTCTTTGCAATCTTTACCATATCTCTTAAATTTTTTGCAGCAAGCTCTAAATTCTCCAGTGCAAATTTAGAGACCATCCCCTTTTGATAGAGACGCTTATGGCGAGCTAGATTTATTAATACATTATTTAACTGATTCTCATTCATCTGCAAAGCAAGCCTTGCTTGAGATATCCCCAAATCAACCTGTCTAACTGCTGCATCTATCTCTTTAGAGTCTATCTCATATAACAACTCCCCCTTTTTTACCACATCTCCTTCAGCCACTCTCATATTTTTAATAAATCCCATATTTCTGCTAGTAATCATCTTTTGATTATCTGAAACTACTGAACCTGTCAACTCCAAAACATTTGCCCAAACAAACTGCATCAATAATATTAAAAAAAATACTCTTCTCATCGCTCTCCCCTTACTTATTGATTAAATCTTGAAGTGCCAAAATCTTAGCATTTCTATCATTTTTTACCTTCAAAAGCTTTAGTAAAATCTCAATCTGCTTTGATTGCTTAATTAAAAGCTCAGTGATTGAGACTAAACCCTCTTTATACTTCTCACGATAGGTTTTATATACCTTTGTTGCCACTATATACTGCTTCTTAAAACTTCTTACTCTATAATTTAAACTTCTAATCTCAGCTTTTAGCTTCTGAGCCTTAAGCCATAAACCTTTTTTTGCAAGCTCCAATTGACTCTTAACCTTTAGATAGTTAGCCTTTGCCTTCTCTAACATCGCTCTATCTGCCCCTCCATTATATACATTCATCTTTGCTTGCATTCCAATAGTCCAAAAATCCTTCTTCATACTAATTGGCACAACTCTATTATCAGCAAAACCATACTCAACAAATGCTCCAACCTGAGGCTTAAACTTCGCCTTTTCCACTCTTATGGCATCTTTTGTAATCGAAAGCCCCATCTTTGCCTTTGCAATATCTAAACTTCTCTCTTCAATTATCTTTTTAGTAACCCTTGGCACTCTTGGGTCTCTTTTTGGTGCAACAACTGAATCCACTTTTTTATTTAAAAGAAAAGATAAAAAGTAGTATGCAAGCTCTCTATTAAGTCTTGCCTCATTAAGCATCGCCTCAACCTCAGCAAGCCTTGCATCAACCTCTAAAATATCAGTCTCAAGGGCATACCCCTCTTTTTTCATCTCCTTAATTACAGCCTTTAGCCGTTGAATATTTCTTTTAATTACATTTAAGTTATAGATAAAATTATTTACAACCGCAATATCATAAAATGTCTTTTTTAGCTCATATCTCTTTAGGCTAAATAGCTTTTTTGTATCAAGCTTACTCATCTCATACATCTTTTTAGTAATTTTACGATAGCTTTTTAACATCCCTCCAGTATATAAAGGAACTTTATATGTCATTTTTGTGATAAAGTGATTTCGAGGAGCGGGGTAGTTTAAATCTGCGGGTTCAAGGGCCAAAATGGCATCACTATTTTGGGCCAGTCCCAAAGCAAAAAAGCCAAAATTAGGGAGCCCATTGGGGTCAAGTTGGGCCGATTGCATTATCCCCTCTCCCAATGCATTCATAAAATCACTAAATCCAAAGTCACCAAAGTTTGCCTCCCTACTTTGAAGCTTAAATCCAAAAACATTACCGGCATCATTAGAGCGAAGAGCAGTATACTCTAAATCAAGTGTTCCATACTTTTTTGCCTTTGCTGCAATATGGTCATAATATTTCATACTCTCTTCAAATTTGGATGCTTTAATCTCTAGATTGCTCTTTTCAAGGATTGAGAGGGCTCTAGGAAGGGTCAATTTTTTTAATCCTGCATTTAGCCAGCTGCTACTACTCACTACTATTAAGAGTAGATACAAAAATTTCATATTTGCATCCTTTATAATAATTTAGTTATGATTTTAACATAAAATATATTTTTTTTAACTAAAAGAGGAAGAGTTATAAATAAATTTGATTTTCTTATAGAAAAAATAAGAGTTTGATATAATTTTTATCTAAAATCTGCTCTACTACAAAAGTAGTAGAGAGTTATAAATTTGCAGTGGATAAACTTATGCAAGCTGGAAGTTTTGAGAGTTCATCTAAAAGCTCTTTTGGAATATTGCTATCTACTTTAATTACTGCAAGTGCTAAAGATTCCTTATTTCTACCAAGTCTAAAGTCCGAAATATTGATATTATATTTAGCAATTAAGCTTCCAACGCTTCCAATTACTCCTGGTTCATCACTATTTTTAAATAAAATTAATCTCCCCTTTGGCTCCAAATCTAAAGCATAACCATCAATCTCAACAACTCTTTGAATATTATCTTCAAAGACCGTTCCGCTAATCTCTATAACCTCTCCATTATTATCAGTAAGCTTTAGAGTAAAGAGATTTTTAAAACCACTAATATTTTGCTTTGCCTCTTTTATTATCTCAACTCCTCTATCTTTTGCAAGAAACTCCGCATTTACGTAGTTAACTTGGTCTCCTAAAATCTCATTTAATACCCCAACAACACTAAAAGTGGTTAAAGAGTCAATATATTTACTAATATCTCCAGCAGTTGTTACTTTTATACTCTTTATCCCACTCTTAATTACTTGTGAAGCAAAATTTCCTATCTTTTGAGCAAGCTCTAGATATGGCTTTAAAAACTCTGGAAGCTCATTCTCTTTAATTGGAAGATTTAAAGCATTTGGATATGAGATTCCTCTTGCTGCATTAAGAGCTGCTTCAACTGCTTGCAAAGCAATATTTCTTTGAGACTCTTTTGTATTTGCCCCAAGATGAGGAGTTACAACTACATTATCTAAATCAAGAAGTGGATTATCAACTGCTGGCTCTTTCTCAAAAACATCCAATCCAGCCATTGCAATTTTGCCAGACTTTAAACCATCATACAAAGCCTTTTCATTATAAAGCCCACCTCTTGCACAATTTATTAAAATCACCCCATCTTTCATCTTCTCAATCTCTTCTTTATCAATCATATTGATTGTCTCTTCTGTCTTTGGGGTATGGATTGTAATAATATCGCACTCTAAAATATCATCAAAATTAGTAGTATATTTGATATCTAAATTGGTAGCCTTGCTTGGATTGATATATGGGTCATATGTTATAACATCCATCTCAAACGCTTTTGCACGCACTCCAACACGCGAGCCTATATTTCCAAACCCAATAATTCCAAGCTTTTTGCCCTTTAGCTCAATTCCATACCAATCTTGCCTTCTCCAGATTCTTTGCTGCTTTAGATGATTATGAGCATATGGAAATTTTCTTACACATGAGAGCATATGAGCCATTGTTAACTCAACTGCAGCAATTGTATTTGCAGTTGGAACATTCATAACAATTATACCTCGTTTACTACACTCCTCTATATCAACATTATCAACCCCAACTCCAGCTCTAACAATTGCTTTTAGCTTTTTTGCATGCTCTAAAAGATTTTTATCAACATCAGTAGAGCTTCTAGTAATTATCACATCTGCATCAGGAATTATCTCTTTAATTAATTTATCTTTTGGCTCATCTGCTGCATTTATATATTCAATATCTGGGGCCTCCTCAAGGAGTTTTAGCCCACTTTCATGAATATGGTCGCAAACAACTATCTTTTTTTTGCCCATTCACTCACCTATTTATCTTTTTTCTTAACTAAATCACCCAATTTTATAGAAGAGTCATCATTATATTTCTTTAATGCCTCTTTCTCTTTTTGCTTCTCAAGTCTTCTTACTGAAGCTCTTGCTTTATGGTTTTTCTTATCCATAAATACAATTACAGCCTCAATCTCTTGGTCCTTTTGTAGCTCATCCATCTTTAGTGGCGCAAGGTCCTCTTTTCTAATTAATACATCAATACCCTCATCTACCATAATAAATACGCCAAAATCTTTAATATCTTTAACTTTACCTTTTATCACATCTCCAACTTTATACTTTGCAGCAAACTTATCAAATGGAGACTCCTCAAGCGCCTTTTTGCTTAGAGAAATTTTATCCTTTTGGGTATCAATATTTATAATCTTAACCTCAACCTCATCGCCAACTTTTAAGATATCTTTACACTTAACACTCTTATCCCAAGAGCACTCTTGATTATGCAAAAGCCCCTCTAAATCATCAATCTTAACAAATGCTCCAAAATCTGTAACTGAAGTTACAACTCCCTTTACAACATCTCCAACTTTATGGTTCTTTGCAAATAGCTCAATTGGCTTTGGAAGAAGCTTTTTAAGACTAACTCTAAGTCTTTTATTCTCTTTATCAATCTCAATAACCTCAACATCAAGATTTTGACCAACCTCTAAATAGTCTTTTGGATGTTTAACATTCTTATCCCACGAAATCTCACTAACATGCAAGAATGCCTCTAAATCCTCACCCAAATCAACAAAAGCACCATATGGCTCAATATTGCTAACTGTTACATTTATCGTATCACCAACCTCAACTAGCTCATCAATCTTATCCCAAGGATTTGGCTGAGCATCTTTGATTGATAAAGATAGATGCTTTTTCTTCTTATCAAAATCAAGCATCACAACTTTAACTTCATCTCCCTCTTTATAATATTTTGCTGGATTTACTGGACCTTTATGAGAGATTTGAGAGTAGTGAACCAATCCATCAATTCCGCCAACATCAACAAACATTCCATAGCTTGTTATCTTTTTTACAACTCCAGTTACTGGCTCTTTTGCATTTGCAATTGAGTCAATAATCTGTTGAATTCTTTGCTTTTCTCTCTCAATTAACTCTTTTCTAGAAACTACAACACTCTTTTTATCTTTATCCACATTTACAATAATTGCCTTAACCTTCTTGCCAATAGGATTTGTCTTTGGATTGAGATAGGATTGAGTCTTTGGCATAAAAAACTCCAATCCATCACAATCAACAACATATCCGCCTCTATTTTTTTTCTTAATAACACCCTCAATTATATACTCATTGCTATCATCATACTCTTCTAAAAACTCATCCATTAAAGCTCGCTTTTTAGCAAGCTCATATGATACAATTGGCCTTTCATTCTTAAAACCAGTTACAACAACATTAATCTTATCACCCTTATTAAAAAGAAGATTTCCCTCTTCATCTCTTAGCTGATTAAGTGAGATTATTGCCTCATTCTTTTGCCCTATATCAATTAGAGCTTGATTATCCTCTTCATTAATTCCAACAATCTCACCCTCAACTAAATCGCTTTGTTTCTCCTCTTTTTGCTTCTCAAACTCATCTAAAATCTTTCCAAAATCTTGCTCATCAAAATCTAAATTCTCTTCACTATTACTATTGTTTTGAGATTCTTGTTGTGGATTTTTATCTTCCATTTTCTCTTCAACTTTCATTATAACCTACCCTTTTTACCAAATATGGCAAATATTATACTATTTTTTAGTTAAAATGTATAGAAAAATTTTAGGAGTTTTTAAAAATAGTAGTTTTTTTTAACCTCTTAACTCTTCAATTTTTTTTATAACCCTCTTTATAATCCAATCAGGCGTTGAGGCTCCTGCAGCAATACCACAAAGCTTTTTATCCCTAAACCACTCCTCCTTTAACTCCTTCTCATTCTCTATATGATAACTATCTTTGCAAAAACTCTTTGCAATTGAGTATAGCTGCTTATTATTTGAAGAGTTTTTACCCCCAATTACAACCATAACATCAGCTCTTTTTGCAAGCTTTGCTGTTGCTTCTTGATTCTCAAAGGTAGCATTACATATGGTATTAAAGACTCTAAGCTCAGCTACTCTAACACTAAGTGCAGCAACAATCTTTTTAAAATCCTCTGGCTTTCTTGTAGTTTGGGCAACAACTGCAACCTTTGTTCCAAGTGCCTTTCCAATAAGCTCACTCTCATCTAACACCACATAGGTTCTATCTTTATCAACACTATAGCTTGAGACACCCTTAATTTCAGGATGGTTTTTATCTCCAAAAATAACAATAGTATAGCCTTGCTTGCTCATATCCTCAACAATTTGTTGCGGCTTTGTCACATATGGACAGGTTGCATTAATTACCTTTTTGCCCTCTTTTTTTAAAAACTTCAAATTCTCTTTTGTAATTCCATGAGTTCTAATAATTAATGTATCATACTCTTTTGCCTCATTAACATCTTCAACAAGACCAACATTATACTCTCTTTTTAATCTATTAATCTCATCGATATTATGAATTATTGGCCCAAAAGTTGCACTATTTGGGTGATTTTGAGCAATCTCAATTGCCCTTTTTACCCCATAACAAAATCCATAATGTTCAGCTAACTCAATCTCCAATTTCAACCTCACTTATATTTTTTAAAATCTCAAAAAAGTTTGGAAAAGAGGTATCAACACACTCAATATCTTTAATCTTAACTCCACTCAAAATCCCAGCAATTGCAAAGCTCATTGCAACTCTATGGTCTCCACAACTATCAACCTCACCACCTCTAAACTCCCCTCCTCTAATCTCATATCCATCCTCAAACTCTCTTGCCTCAATTCCAAGAGCCCTTAAATTCTCTACCACACAACTTATTCTATCACTCTCTTTTACCCTAAGCTCTTTTGCATTTCTTACCCTACTAACTCCATTTGCTACTGCCATTGCAATTGAGAGAGCTGGCAGCTCATCTATTAGCCAAGCTATATTTTTACTAACCTCAACCCCTTTTAACTTTCCACTATATTTTACCTTAATATCTCCAATTGGCTCATAGATATTCTCCTTTTCAATAAACTCAACATCTGCTCCCATCTGCTTTAGTATCTTATATGCCTCAACTCTAGTCTTATTAAGCGTTACATCTTTAATTAAAACCTTTGAGTCTGGAGTAATAGCAGCAGCAACTGCAAAGAAAAATCCACTGCTTGGGTCGGCTGGAACCCTTATATCAAGAGGTTTTAAAGGCTCATTTAAAGGAGTAATCTCAATCCAATCCTCATTATCAATTGTAACATTTTTAACCTTTGCCCCCATACCTCTTAGCATTCTTTCAGTATGGTCTCTACTAAGAAGATTTTCTTTATAGTAGCTTTTATCATCTGCATTTAGGGCTGCTAAGATTAGCGCCGATTTAACTTGAGCTGAATCAATTGGAGAGCGATATTTAAAAGCCTTTAACTTTGAGCCTCTAATATGAAGCGGAGCCTTATTTGCAAACTCTCTTCCATCAATCTTTGCTCCAATATCTTGCAAGGGCTTGCTAACTCTTTTCATTGGACGATTTTTTAAATATTTATCTCCAGTTAAAACAAAGCTCCCTTCAACTCCACTAAGTAGCCCCATATAAAGCCTTATTGCAGTGCCAGCATTTTGGCAATCTAAAATATCAAAGGGTTCTTTAATCTTCCTTGGAGGGGTGATTGTAATTACTCCATCTTCCTCTTTAACCTTGGCTCCAAGCGCTTTTGCAATCTCCAAAGAGGCTAATGTATCTTCAGCCTTTAAAAAGTTTTTAATCTTTGAAGAAGAGTCTGCCAAAAGGCTAAAGATAGCACATCTATGAGATATCGATTTATCTGCTGCAATATCATCACAAACTAAATCAAACCCCTCTTTAGCCCTCTTTATAGTTGCTATCTTCATCTTAGTTTTGCTCCAAATCTCTCTTCTAGCATCTTTAAAATTGAGCTAATTACTGCTTCAATCTCGCTATCACTTAATGTTTTACTATCTGATTGGAGTATAAATCTAATTGTTAAACTCTTCTTATCCCCAAGCTTCTCATCACTATATATATCAAGTGGATAGAAATCTCTTAAAAGCGGCTCAGACTCTTGAAACTCCTTAAGTGCTTTTGCAATATCATAAAAGTTTAAATCCTTATCAATTACAACTGACAAATCTTTTGTAACTGGCTGATAGTTTGAGAGCTCTTTTGCCTTTTTCTCCTTTGGTAAAATATCAGCCAAATTAAACTCAGCCAAAAAGGTATCATCCAAATCAAAATCTTTTGCTACTTTTGGATGAAGCTTAGCAACTACCCCAACCTCTTTATTATCCTTTATCACTTTAGCACTCATATATGGATGGAAAAATGAGTTAGTAGGAGTAAAACTCTTTAGCTCAAAATCTCCAATTACCCCTCCTATCTTCTCAATAAAGGAGCTAAGCTCAACCATCTTAGCCTTAGCTCTATTTCTAACACTAGCTCTTTGCTCCTCTCCGCTAAATAAGAAGCTTACAACCTCTTTCTCTTCTCTTTTAGTTCCAAAAATAGTTCCAATCTCAACTAATGCAACTCTCTTTTTCCCATACTTAATATTTCTACTTGCGGCTTCTACTAAATTTAGCAATATTGTTGTTCTAAGGGTACTAAGCTCCTTTACAATCGGATTTATTATATCAATATCCTCATCTACCACATCCAACTTATATTTTAAAAGCAGCTCTTTATTTGCAAAAGCGTATGTAATTGCATTAAAAAAACCAACCCCAACTGCTCTATTTAATAGAGCCTCTTTTTGGCGAAACTCCAAATATACATCATTAATCCTATTTTTTTCTACAAACTTTAAAGGGCTACTTTTAATATTATCAATTCCATATATTCTTAATACCTCCTCAGCAATATCATAGATATTACTTATATCGTGACGATAAGGAGGAATATTTACTGCATATAAATCATCTCCTATCTTGCTCATGCTAAATCCTAGCAAAAGCAAAATATTAGCAATCTCACTTCTTGGAATCTCTTCTCCAATAATAGAGTTAATCTTTTTAAAATCAACCGTTACCACCCTACTCTCTGGCTCTTTACCAATATCTATTGAGCTTTGAGTATAGCTACACTTTCCATTCTCACAAAAGCTCTTTTTAAGATGCTTCATTCCAAACCCAATATCTGGCTCACTACCCTTTGAGCTATTTGCATAGAATCTATCAGTAGGTAGCTTTTTTCTACTAACTCCCTCTATAACTTTTAATGGATTAATATAGCTAGCCTCGACCAAAATTTTTGGTCCATTTGTAGCTTTAAACTCCTCATTTTGGTTAACCCCAACAATACTTAAGAGATTATCTCTATTTCTAACTTCAACAATTCCCTCCTCTACCTCTTCTATCTTTATATCAACTCTTCCATCCTCACTAGTAGAGAGCTTATCAAAATCATACCCTCTTAATATAACCCCACTACTATGCGCTGCATATAAAGAGATA
>JAADEQ010000059.1 GCA_013153345.1 Campylobacterota bacterium
TTTTAAAGATACTACCAAAGATGATAATGATGAGACAATTCAGATTGCCCCAAAGCTCCATTTTCATATGCCACTGCAAAATTTAATATATAATAATTTTTCATATAGCTTTGATACTTCATTAACAAACTATACTAGAGATAGTGGTACAAAGGCTTTAAAGATAAAGAGTAAGCTCCCTTTAAATATGCATTTCTCTTTATTTGGGGGATTTTTAAATCTAAATATCTCTCCAGAATTGGATATGACAGGGTATGATTTTTATAATGTTCCAATAGACCAAAAAAAGTATAGCTCTATTGTGGCCAATTCAAATATTGAGTTATCTTCAGAGCTTGTTAAGAAGTATGAGAGTGGTTTGCATATTGCCTTTTTTAGTGCAGCTTTTACTAAAAGTACTATATTGTCTGAAGAGTGGATGGAGTATGAAGAGATTCCAGAGGATTTAAAGATAAATTTTGTAGATGATATTCCATTTGAGTCAAAGATTACCTTTAGGACCCATCAATATTGGAATAGTAAAGATTTAAATATTAATTATATTTTGGAGAGCCACTACTATCCAAGTGAGAATAAGTTTAGAGATTTAGACCAAGAGATTGATTTAAAATATAAAAATTTCTCATTCTACTCCAAGATTGGATATTCATTTATTCATAAGCAAACTACTGATATATATAATACTATAGGGTTTAATACTAATAAATATGGATTTTCGCTTGGTTATCTTTGGAAGAAAGATTATCTTAGCTTGGAGACCATATCAAAAGAGCTTAGTTGGAAGGGTTATTATAACTACTCATCAGATTTGAAGTTTAATGGTAAAGTGGCTTATGATTTAAAGGAGAAGGGGTTAAAGAATTGGGAGAGTGGGATATTTTATAGAAGAAAATGTTGGAGTATAAACTTTGCAGTGGGGCAAAATATTACCCCAGTAATTAAAGAGGATGGAGATAGGGGCTCTATTAAGAATAATTATGTAAAATTGTATCTTACAATCTTACCTTTTGGATTTGGGATTAAGAATAATGGAGATTAAAGAGGCATTAGAGATTTTGGAGCTTCCCCCATTTATTACTAAAGATGACATAAAAGTTCAATATAAAAAGCTGGTAAAGAGATACCATCCAGATATTGCCAAAGATAGTAGTAAAATAGTTTTAGTTAATGAAGCATATAAGACCTTAATGAGCTATATTGAGAATTATAAATACTCATTTGATGATGAGGAGATTAATAGGCAGCTTCCAACAATTTCACACAATAAAAAATTTAAGCTTTAATTTAGATTTTTTCTCTTTTTTCATAAAGCATAAAAAAATTATTGGATAAAATTACAAATTACAAAAGATATTTTTAAATTTTTCTCCTAAGATTTAGAAATATTTTATTAAGGAATAGATATGAGTGATATCGTCAAAATTGATGTGAACAATTTAAGTGAGAGTTATGAGTTTAATAAGGTGGCAAGACAGGCTGATGGGGCTGTGCTTTATAGACAAGGAAAAGCAGTATTATTAGCTGCAGTAGTAATTGATAAAGAGAGCTCAACAGAAGACTTTTTGCCTTTAACGGTTCAATATATTGAAAAATCTTATGCTGCAGCAAAGATTCCAGGAGGATTTGTAAAAAGAGAGTCAAAGCCAGGAGATTTTGAGACTCTAACAGCTAGAATTGTAGATAGGGCTCTGCGACCTTTGTTTCCTAAAGATTTTGCAAATGGGGTTGTAATTACTATTATGGTTTTAAGTAGTGATGAGAATGTAGATTTTCAAATAGCAGCTTTACATGCGGCAAATGCAGCATTGATTGTATCAAATCTTCCTACTCAAAAATCGATTGCTGGAGTTAGAGTAGCAAAGATTGATGGAGAGATTGTAATTAATCCTAAATTAAAAGATTTAAATAGAAGCACTCTTGATTTATTAGTAGTTGGTAGTGGCAAAGATATTGCAATGATTGAGATGAGAGTCCAATCAACTAAAAATGAGGATGAGTTTAGGGTAAATGAGATTGATAATAAAGAATTAGTATCAATTATTGAATCAGTTATTCCAAAGATTGATGAGGCTTCTAAAAGATATTTTGAGGGATTTATACCTTATAAATCAAAAAATATAATTGAGGTCTCTTATAAAGAGATTCCTAAGGAGCTGATTGATTTTATCTCTTCTTATTATAATGATGAGATAAATAGAGCAATTGCTGCAATGAGCAAAAGTGAGAGGATGGATGAGTTAGAGAATATTTTGATTGAGATTAAATATGAGATTGAGGCTAAAGGTTTGGGGTATGAAGAGGATATTGTTAAGTTAGCTTTTAATCAAATTATAAAAAATAAAGTAAGAGCATTGCTTCTTGAGGGTAAAAGGTTGGATGGAAGAGCGTTTGATGAGGTTAGACCAATATGGATAGAGACTAATCTTTTGCCTTCAGTGCATGGCTCAACACTATTTACTAGAGGAGAGACCCAAGCTTTAGTTACTGGAACCTTGGGAGATAAAAAAGATGCTCAGATGTATGAGCTATTAACTAGTAATATTGCCCAAAATGAGAACTTTATGGTTCATTATAACTTTCCTCCATTTTGTGTTGGAGAGGCAAAGCCAATAGGAGCTCCTAGTAGAAGAGAGCTTGGGCATGGAAATTTGGCAAAGAGAGCTTTGGAGCCAACTTTAAATTTAGATAGCAATCAAACAATAAGACTTGTTTCAGAGATTTTAGAGAGTAATGGCTCCTCTTCAATGGCAACAGTTTGTGGAGGTAGCTTAACTCTTTATTGTATGAATGTAGATGTTAAGAAGTTATGTGCTGGGGTTGCTATGGGAGTAATTGTTAAAGATAATAGTAATTATGCTATCTTAACAGATATTGTTGGAGCAGAGGACCACTATGGTGATATGGATTTTAAAGTGGCTGGAACAAAAGATGGTCTAACAGCGCTGCAGCTTGATATAAAACTAGATGGGTTAAATATTAATATTTTAGATGAGGCTTTAACTCAAGCTAGAAAAGCCTTAGATTATATATTAGATATAATGGAAGAAGCCAGAAAAAATATTGTTCCAAGTGCAGCACTTCCTACTACAATGGAGTTTAAAGTTACTCAAGGTGATATTCCAGTTATTATTGGAAAGGGTGGTAGCACCATAAAAAGTATTATAGAGAGATTTGGAGTCTCAATTGATATAGATAGAGATAAGGGGGTAGTAAAGCTAAGTGGGGAGTCAATTGAGAAGCTTAAAGAGACTAAAGAGCATATTATTGAATTAATAAAAAACTTTATTAGGTAGTTTTTACCTAAATCCAAATAGGATTAAATCATCTTTTGCAAATGGCATATATGATTTTCTTGTAATTACAATTTTGGTATCTCCCACCTTTGCCCAGTGGTAAATTACTGGAATATCTTTTGGGGCAATATGGATACATCCATGGGACATCCAGTTGATACTTCCCATATGTAAAGCGTGCCCTCTATTAGTAAAGAATATACTAAAGTCCATATTATTTACGCCATTTTCTTCTGGATATGCACTTGACATATGGTATCTTTTTTTTCTAAGAACCGTATATATCCCACTTGGAGTCTTATAGTCATCAGCTCCTGAAGTAATAACTCCTGTCCACCATACCACTCCATCTCTATCAACTGCATAAAATCTTCCATCACTTCCTGGTTCTCTAACTGAGACCACAATAAACTCTTGACCCTTTAGGTCAACCTCTTTAATTAAATTACCATTATCATCTAGCACTTTAAACTTTGTTTTGCTAACTGGTACAATCACTTTACCATAAGAAAATGAGAATATAAATAAAAAAATTAATATTAAAACTCTCTTCATTTTTTCGTTCCATTTAAGTGGTTTTGGTAATAGATTGTAGCAAAAAAAATTTAATTTTTCAATTGAAATTAACTAAAGTTTGAGTATAATTTTGCACCTTAGATGATAAGTAGGGATACGCAAGCCGAACGGGTCTAAGGAGAGAAAAAATTAAATAAAGGATTGGGAATGAAGAAGTTTTTCTTACTATTTTTAGCGCTTGGTGCTTTTGCTTTTGCTGGTGAAGCTGGCGGAGAAGATATGATTAAAGCATACTCAGTAGTAGCAGCTGGAGTTGGTCTTGGACTTGCAGCACTTGGTGGAGCTATTGGTATGGGTCATACTGCAGCAGCTACAATTGCAGGAACTGCAAGAAATCCAGGTCTTGGTAGTAAATTAATGACTACAATGTTTATTGCACTAGCAATGATTGAGGCGCAAGTTATCTATACATTAGTTATTGCTCTAATTGCACTATACTCAAATCCTTTCTTAGGATAAAAATAGGCTCTTTGGCCTATTTTTTAGGCGCTGGTGGCGGAATTGGTAGACGCGTACGGTTGAGGGCCGTATGAGGCAACTCGTGAGGGTTCAAGTCCCTCCCAGCGCACCATTATTTGCTTTCCATTTTCCATATATTCGCGATTTTAAAAATAACTCCACTATTTTAAATTTAACTATCTTTATTCTCTATTAAATAATTTTATTAATATCTTCTAAAGCTGGACAACTCTATTATTTAAAATCATCTCAAAAACTAGTCTCTTATATTAATTCTTGCTTACTTTGACTCCCTTTAAATAAAATAGTTATTTTGTTACCTCCTAATATTAGCTTGGCTATTAATGTTTAATTTGTGGGGGCTAAAAAAGTGTTAATATCTCTTTGGTTATTTTTAATAATGATTATTAATTTGCCAAAAAAGTTGCTATCTTATAGACAATATGGACTACTTTTATACATTTTTTTATACTTTTTTGGCTAAAAATCAACTCTATATAAGATTGGTTACTTATAATTAAAATATATTAAAACCATTTTAAGGATGAATATATGACAAAAGCTGAATTTGTTGAATTAATGAAAGAGAAAGGTAATTTTCCTAGCAAAGCTGCAGCGGAAAATGCCTTAAAAGCTTTTTTAGATAGTATAACAGAAGTTTTATCAAAAGGGGATAGTGTAACATTTGTGGGATTTGGAACCTTTAGTGCAGTAGATGTTCCAGAAAAGAGAGGAAAAGTGCCAGGTAGTAATAAAGAGTATTTAAAGCCTGCTCATAAGGCTCCAAAATTTAAGCCTGGAAAACTACTAAAAGAGGCAGTTGCAGCTGGAAAGTAGGTAATATAGCCTTTTTGGGCTATTTTATCCAGCTTTTGATTTTTTCAAAAGCACTCTCAAATATACTTTTATGAGGTTTACTCTCAATTCCAAAACTCTCTTGGAGTTTTCTAACTAACTCTTTTTGCTCACTATTTAACTTAGTAGGATATATAATTTTTATTTGAGCAATAAATCTTCCTCTTTGGGAAGGGTTATTAACATTAAAAGCCCCCTTATTTGGAAAGACAAACTGCTCCTTATCTCTTACTTTTGGATTTAATTTGATTGTTAACTCTCCATCTAAAGATGGAACTTTTATCTCTTCAGAGAGTAAAATTTGAGTAAAAAAGACTGGCACTTCAATATATATATCCATTCCATCTCTAATAAAGTGTTCATCCTCTTTTATATCAAAATGGATATAGAGGTCTCCTCGATTTCCTCTATTATCCATATTTCCTTTTGCTGGGACTCTTAGACGATGCCCCATATCAACTCCAGCTGGAATATTGACATTTATCTTCTCTTTTTTAAGCTGGGCTCCACTTCCTTGACACTCACTACATATCTCAATTGGAGTCTTCCCTTTTCCATCACACTTTGGACACTCTTGAGCAAATGTCATAAATCCTTGACGCATAACAATTTGGCCAGCTCCTTTGCAGTAGTTACATGTTTGAAATTTTGCATCTTTTGCTCCAGTCCCTTTGCAAGCACTACAAGGAGTTTTATATTCAATCTCTATCTCTTTAGTTGTTCCAAAGATTGCTTCATTAAAATCTAACTCTATTTGAATCTCTAAGTCTAAAGGGTAGGGCATAGAGTTTGAGTAGCGACTATATGATTTTCTTCCAAAACCAAAACTATCTCCAAAGATTGAGTTAAAAATCTCCATAAAGTCATCCATATCCATACTACTGCTAAAGCCCATATTCTCGCTTAGACCCTCTTTTCCATACATATCATATACTCTTCTTTTCTCTTCGTCACTTAAAACTGCATAAGCTTCATTGATTAACTTAAACTTCTCTTCAGCCTCTTTATCTCCTGGGTTCTTATCTGGATGATACTTTAGAGCTAATTTTCTATATGCTTTTTTAATTTCTGCTATTGATGCATTAGTACTAACTTCTAATATCTCATAATAGCTTAGCTCTTTACTCATTTACAATCCTTATATAAAATAATTTGAGTGTAATTTTATCATATTATTATATAATTATAGAAAAATTTTTGGGAAGAAAAAGGATTTTGTAATGATAATACATGTTGTTATGATTAAGTTTAAAGATGGAGTTAAAAGAGATAAAATATTAGAGATTAAAAAGGATATAGAAGAGTTAAAACTTTATATTCCTCAACTCAAGAATATGGAGGTTGGATTAAATTTTGCGAAAGAGGATAGAGCAATGGATTTGGTTTTAATTGCCTCTTTTGATTCAAAGGAGGATTTAGAGATTTATGCAAAAGATAAAACTCACCAAAAGGTGATTGAGAAGATAAAAGAGGTAGCCTCTTATAGTAAGGTTGTAGATTATGAGAAAGTCACTTGATTCATTTAAGAATTTAGTGGAGGCTTTTAATGCGCTTCCTGGGATTGGTCAAAAGAGTGCTATGAAGTTAGCTTACCATATTGTAACTGACTCTAAGTATGAGGGAATCAAGCTAGCCCATGCTATTGAGGATGCAATTAGAAATATTAAAAAGTGTAAAAGGTGTAATAGTTTGAGTGAAGATGAGTTGTGTCCAATATGTAGTGATGAGCTAAGAGATAAAACAAAATTGTGTATTGTGGAGTCTCCTAAAGATATCTTTACAATTGAGAAAATAGGGCAGTATGATGGATTATATTATGTGGTTGAAAAAGATGAGGAGATTGATATAGAGCATCTAAAAGAGGCAATAAAAGATGGAGTAAAAGAGGTTATTTTTGCATTTTCTCCCTCAATTGCAACTGATACAATGATGCTTTATATTGAATCTAAACTAGAGGGGCTAGGGGTTAAGTTTAGTAAAATTGCCCAAGGAGTTCCTACTGGTATCTCTTTGGAGAATGTTGACTCTTTATCTTTAGCAAGGGCAATAGAAGATAGAGTCTTTATTAAATAACCCTCTGGCCATCTATAAATACTGCCTCTACTTTAGAGTTTATAATTGAGTGAAGCGGTATATCTTCTTTATCTTTTAAATCATCTGGTACTCTTAATATTGCAAAATCTGCAAAATAGCCCTTTTGGATTTTTCCAACTTTAAGCTCTAGGGCATTTGCTGCATTTGTAGTTATGCTATTTATTAAGTTAAGTGCCAAGCTATTTGGCTCAATATTAGAATGGAGAAAAAGAGCCGCTTTTAACTCATCTAAAATTGATAAAGAGTAGTTTGAGCTAAGACCATCAGTTGCTAATAGTAGATTTTTAACCTCTTTAATATCCAATACTCCACAATTTAATAATCTATTAGAGCGTGGGCAGTGGATTATTGAGTGGTTATGGTTATTTATAAACTCTAACTCATCTTTTGTTGCTTGGGTGCAGTGGGTAAATAGAGTCTTTATATTTTTAAAGTGATTTAAGAACTCTTGTATAGTTGTAACTGGTGTTGAGGTATTAAAGAATCTTTGAAAAAACTCTCTAAAAGCCCCTTTGCCACTCTCAAGCCACTCTCTCTCATAAGGGCTTTCTAAAAAGTGGGTTGATATTAAAAGATTCTCTTTTTTTGCAATATTTAATACCTCTCTAATTAAAAAGGGGTGGACTGCATAAGGGGAGTGTATGGCAACTGCTGGATAAAACTTTTGGCTCTTATACTCCATAGACTCTTGAAGTCTAATTTTAAAATCGCTAAATAGAGCATCTACCATTGCTGGATTTGAGCCAATTACTTCATTAAAAAATATTACTCTTTGTTTTGCCTCTGCACACGCTTTTAAATCTGCTCCAAAGCTAGAGATTGCTCCAAAAGTTGTTACTCCACTCTTTAACATCTCATTTATTGCAAACTCTATTATGTTATTATCTAGCTCTTTAATTAACTCTTCTCTATTTTCTATTACACTATATAGCCATTTTATAAAATCTCCAAGTTTAAGAGTTGCTTTATTTGCACTAAACTCCAAATGGGTATGGAGGTTAATAAAGCCAGGATATATTACAACTTCTCCTTGAAACTCTATAATTTGAGCATCATTAAAATCTTTTTTTAAGATATCTAGTTTATCAATTCTTCCAATTTTTCGGTTAAAAGCAATAGCCATATTCTCTTTGTATTCATTGTCTATAAAAATATATTTAGCAGTAATTATTCTCACTTATATCCTTTTTTAAAGAGTTTATAACAACACTTTTTATAAAATGATACCAAATTTTTTTAAAAAAGGAAGAGTATGAAAGTGGTAGTGATTCAAGGACCAAACTTAAATATGTTAGGGGTTAGAGAGCGACATATCTATGGCCCAATGAAGCTTGAAGAGATTCATCAGCAGATGAAAAATTTTGCTGAGCAAAATGGGATTGAGATTGAGTTTTTTCAAAGCAATTTAGAAGGGGAGATTATTGATAGGATTCAAGAGTGTCTTGGAGATGCAGATGGAATTATTATAAATCCAGCAGCTTACTCTCATACCTCAATTGCAATAAGAGATGCAATTGCAGCAGTTGAGATTCCAACTATTGAGGTGCATTTGAGTAATATTCATGCAAGAGAGGAGTTTAGAAAAAAATCTATTACTGCTGAAGTTTGTGCGGGAGTAATTACTGGTGTTGGACCTTTTGGGTACCATTTAGCAATGATTGCAATAATGCAGATAATGAATGAGATAAAAGCGATTAAAGAAGCAGAAAAACAGAAAAAATAATGAACTATATTATATTTAAAAATGAAAGTGCCCTATATTATGAAGTGGGGTATAGTTGTGATAATGGAATATTTTTAGCTTTAGGGGATGAGAAGTTTTTTATTACAGATGGAAGATATGAGATTGAGGCAAAAAAGAGTATTAAAGATGCTAAAGTTGTAATAGCAAGAGATATATTAAAAGAGGCAATTGATATATTAAAAAAATCCTCTATTAAAAAGCTGGTTATTGACCCTAAAGAGTGGGATATATTAAGCTTTAATAGAGTTAAAGATAAGCTAAAAGTAGAGTTTAAGTTTATGCCAGACTTTTCTCATAAAAAGAGAATTATAAAGAGTAGTGAGGAGATAGAGCTAATAAAAAAGGCTGTTAAGATTGGAAAAAAATCTTTTAAGAAGATGGCAAAAGAGTTAGAGACTCTAATTGGAGCAAGAGAGTGGGAGCTAAACTTTTGGGCTGAATCTATCTTTAGAGGTTTTGGAAAGAGAGAGGTTAGTTTTATGCCAATTTTGGCAATTAATGAAAATGCGGCTAAGCCCCATGCTACTCCTACTAAAAAGAGACTAAAAGATAAGAGTTTAATCTTATTGGATGGGGGAGTAAAATATAAGCGCTACTGCTCTGATAGAACCAGAACAGCCTTTTTGGATGGGAGTATAGATTTTGGTCTGAAGCAAAAATTTCCTTCAAAAAAGATGCAAAAGGCTTATGATTTAGTCTTGAAGGCTCATGATAGGGCAATTAAGAAGGCTCGAAGTGGAATGAGAGGCAAGGATATTGATAAAATTGCTAGAGAGGTTATTGAAAAGGGTGGATTTGGAAAATACTTTGTCCACTCAACAGGTCATGGAGTTGGTTTAGATATTCATGAGATGCCCTATATCTCTTCAAAGAGTAAAGATATTATAGAAGATGGAATGGTATTTACTATTGAGCCAGGAATCTATATTGAGGGTGAGTTTGGGATAAGAATTGAAGATATGGTTGTAATGAAAGATTCAAGAGCTGAAGTTTTATAGGATATGTTTTTATATAAAAAAGATATTATTAAAAGTAGAGCTTTTCCTTTTACAAGAGAGGGTGAATGCAAAAATAGTATTGCTCTAATTGGAATAGGGGGAAATGTTGGGGATAGTAAAAGAAGGTTTATAAAGCTTTTAGTAAAGCTAAGAAGAGATAAATTGCTAAAAGTATTATCAACCTCTATTATTTTTAAAAATCCTCCCTTTGGTTATTTGGAGCAAGATGACTTTTATAATAGTGTAATATTGGTCTCTACTTCACTTTCTCCTTTTGAGCTATTAAGATATCTTCAAAGAGTAGAGAGATATTTTAGAAGAAAAAGGGAGTTTAAAAACTCCCCTAGAACATTAGATTTAGATATTATATTTTATAATAAGCAAAGAATAGATAAGAGAAATTTAAAGATTCCTCATTATGATTGGCAAAATAGAAAGAGCGTATTAATACCTATTAAATATCTAAAAGGAAAGAGATGCTTAAAGAGAGTTTTATCGCCCCAACACCTGAAGAGGCTTATAAGTTAGCTATAAAAAAGTATGGCTCTATTGATAATTTTAAGGTGGTAGCAGCAAGGCAATATATGAAAGATAATGAGTTTGTTAGTGAGATTACTATTGAGGTTGATGAGAACTCTTACTATGCAAGTATTGGGGTTGATGAAGAGGATGCATTAATTAATGAGATAAATATCTTAAAAGAGAAGATGGCAAGGATGAAGAGCACTCTTACCACCCCAAAAGATACTCAAGTAATAGAGGCAGTAAAAGAGGTATTAGTGGATAGAGGATTGCAAGATAGGTGGGTTAGTAATATGTTAGACCCATTTGTTGGGACTCAAGTTGCGCAAGATAAGGATTTGTTACTATCTTTTATATTAGAGGAGATAGAGGAGGCTTTGGTAATCTCTAAATATCCTATTGATAAAAAACGAGTCCTTTTTGTTGGGCCAACTGGGGTTGGAAAGAGTACGACTATTGCTAAGATAGCTGGATTTAGCATGCAAAGAGGGATAAAAGCAAATGATATTGCCTTTCTTAATTTAGATACCTTTAAGGCTGGAGCTTATGAGCAGTTAGATTTTTATGCTAAAAGGATGAATATTGCTCATTATCATCCAACTAACTTAAAAGAGTTAAAGTTTTATTTGGAGACTTTGCGCGATAAGAAGCTTATATTAATAGATACAACAGGTAGCTCTCCATATGACTTTGAGAAGATTTTTAATACGATTGAGTTTTCAAATGATATTAAAGATGTAAGCTCTTATTTGGTGGTCTCTACTACTTCTAAATATGAAGATTTAATGGAGAGTTATAATAACTTCTCTTTTTTGAATTTAAAGAGTGTGATTATTACCAAGGTGGATGAGACAAAGACAATAGGAAATATTATTGCTTTTTTAATTGATACTAAATTGCCTCTATCTTTTATTACCACTGGCCAAGAGGTGCCAAGAGATTTGGAGATTGCTACTAAAAGAAAGATTTTAGATATGTTTATAGGAGAGATTGAAAATAGTAAAGAGGAGTAGAACATCAAAAAGGTATTAATAGGTCTAAGTGGAGGAGTGGACTCAACAGTTAGTGCGGTGTTGTTAAAAGAGATGGGTTATGAGGTTGAGGGTGTATATATGATAATGCATAACCTTGAGCATATTCACCACTTTAATATTAAAAAAGCCAAGAAGGTAGCTGATTATTTGGGAATAAAGCTCCATATAGAAGATATTCAGCAAAACTTTCAAGATGAGGTATATAACTATTTTGTTAACTCCTATAAAAAGGGTCTGACTCCAAATCCTTGTGTTGTTTGTAATAGGGAGATAAAGTTTGGGGAGATGGTAAGATTTGCTGATTCGTTAGGAATTGAGTATATTGCTACTGGACACTATGCTAGAGTAAAAGATGGCTTTTTTTATAAAGGTAGAGATAAAA
Organism: Campylobacterota bacterium; assembly: GCA_013153345.1. Classification (GTDB taxonomy): domain Bacteria; phylum Campylobacterota; class Campylobacteria; order Campylobacterales; family Sulfurovaceae; genus JAADEQ01. The sequence goes on from JAADEQ010000059.1 coordinate 11,958, forward strand.
ATAAGGACCAGAGCTACTTTTTAGCTAGGGTTAAAAAAGATATAGTAGATAAAGTGATTTTTCCTTTGGGAGATTGGCTAAAAGAGGATGTTAAGGAGTATGCTAAAAATATAGAGGTGTTAAGGGAGTTTGCAACACAAAGTGAGAGTAGTGAAATATGTTTTGTGGAAAATAGCTATATTGATATTTTAAAAGAGCACTTTAATCCCAATAGACCGGGTCCAATAAAGAATAGTAGGGGTAAGATTATAGGCAAACATAAAGGGTATATGCACTATACAATTGGTAAGAGAAGAGGGCTTTTTATTAGAGGAGCTCAAGAGCCCCACTATGTAGTAGATATTAATGCTAAGACCAATACCTTAATTGTTGGAAAAAAAGAGGATTTGGCAAAAGATTTAGTTAGAATTAAAAATATTAATCTCTTTGAGCCAAAGAGTAGTTTTGAGGCTGAAGTTAAGGTTAGATATAGAACTAAAGGGGTAAAGGGGAGAGTTACTATTATAGATGATAAAGGGGTAATAGAGCTTAAAGAGCCGGTTTATGGAGTGGCTAGAGGCCAGTTTGCAGTATTTTATGATGGTGAGAAGCTGTTGGGAGGAGGGGAGATTGTTGGGTAGGAGAGTAGATGGCTAAAAGAGCAACGCTAGAGGATTTAAAGAGTAGATTAGATGCAATTGATAAGGATATATACCCTTTATTAGAGGCTCCTAAAGAGGTTTTTAGCTTTAGAGTAAATCTTCATAAAGCTTCAGTTAAAGAGGTTTTGGAGCTTCTTAAAAAAGAGGGCTTAGAGCCTAAGGCTACTATATTTGAAGATAGTTTTACTCTTCCTTTGGAAGATAAATCGAAATTGACTCATACATTAGCTTATAGTAAAAATTATATCTATATTCAAAACCTCTCTTCTATTTTTGCGGCCAATGCATTAGATATTAATCCAACAGATTGGGTATTAGATTTAGCAGCAGCTCCTGGGGGAAAGAGTTTAATCTTTTCTCAAAAGGCTAAAAAGGTTAGTGCCGTAGAGCCAAATAGGAGTAGATTTTTTGCGATGATTAGAAATTTTAAGGAGATGGGGGCAAAAAATATTTTAACCTTTAATAAAGATGGGAGGTTTGTATATAAAGCGACTCCAAAATGGTTTGATAAGGTATTTTTAGATGCCCCTTGTAGTAGTGAGTCTCATATAGATATTAAAGAGGGGATTACTTGGTGGAGTCAAAGAAGAATTTATAAATTTGCTAAGTTGCAAAAGCAGTTAATTATCTCTGCTTTTGAGTCTTTAAAAGATGGAGGGGAGATGATATATGCAACTTGCACATTTGCTCCTGAGGAGAATGAGGCTGTTTTGGATTTTCTATTAAAAAAATATCCAACTGCTAAGATTGTTCCAATTGAGCATAATCTATCTAATATAAAGGGTGGGATTAGTAGTTGGCAAGGGGAGGAGTATAGTAAAGAGGTAGAAAATAGTTTGCGCATCCTTCCAAAAGATGGATTTAGTGGATTTTTTTTAGCAAAGATTGTGAAAGATATTAATTAGAGGGGTTGAGGTCTATACTCTGCTCCCTAAAATATCCTAAATTGATCTATTTTTAGTTTTTTAATAAAATTCTTATTAGATTTTATGGGATTTTTTTAGTAAAGAAGGTATAAATGGTGGGTCCTCGGGGACTCGAACCCCGGACCGCCCGGTTATGAGCCGGGAGCTCTAACCAGCTGAGCTAAAGACCCGCATAAGAAGAGCTTAATGCTCTTTTTCTATCATTTCCAATTTGGTGTCGGAATTATAGTGTTTGTAACCTTTAAAAGAGATTAAATTTTCTAAAATTCCTAATAAAAAGGCAAAAATAATAAAAGATGTCCCTCCATGGCTAAACATTGGTAGAGGTGCTCCAACTACTGGTGCTAATCCTATTACCATATATATATTTACTCCCATATATACAAAAAATAAAAATGCTAGTCCTGTCGCAATTACTACAATATGGTAATCATCACTATATATTTTGGAGATAATTAGAAGATGAATAATTAATAAGATATATAATCCAACCACTATTACCATCCCTTTAAATCCATATCTCTCTCCCAAATAGGCAAATATAAAATCTGTTGTAGCAACTGGTAGAAATTTTAATTGGGTTTGAGTTGCCTCCTCTTTTGGTTTGCCTTCAATTCCTCCACTACCTATTGCAATTAGGGCTTGTTGAACTTGGTAGCTTGGCTCTCCAAGAAAGTTTTCTATCCTTTTTTTTTGGTATGGCTTTAGAGCATATTTATATCCCAACGGAGCTACTACTGCTAAGGCTGTAACAATAATAGCAACTATTTTCCAATTTATTCCAACTAGATAGAGAACTCCAAATGATGCAATGACTAAAAGAAGAGTAGTTCCTAAATCTGGCTCTCTTAATATTAAATAAGAGGGAAGAAGAATAATTAAACTATATAGACTAAATTGTAAAAATCCATACCCTTTATCTTTATCGGGGGGGTATTTGGAGATTAAAAAGGCTAAAAAGAGTAAAATACTTAGTTTCATAAACTCTGATGGCTGAATAGTAAATCCTCCTGGAAGAACTAGCCATCTCTTTGCTCCACCAATAGTCTTTCCAGCAACTTCAACAGCAATTAAGAGCAAAATATTCATTATATACATAAAAGGAGCAAAGAGCCAAAGGATATATTTCCAAGGGATATATGCTGCTACTATAAATACAATAAAAGAGATAAAATAGTATGTCATCTGTTTTTTATATAGGTCTGGGTCCATCTCTTTAATTAACATTGAAGAGATGATTAAAAGAGGAATAATTTGAATAATTAAAAGATAGTTAAAATTTTTAGTAATTTGTATAAAATAGTTACTTAGAGTCTTAATTCCCAATCTATAAACCTTATAAAAATATTTTTTGGATATCATTATATCTAAAAAAGATTTATTAATGGAAGAATAATGAAAAAATGGGCAATTTATAGCAAATTTAGGGATAAAAACGATATTGTAGCAGGCACTACTTTAAAAGACTCTAACTACTTTTGTGATTTCTCTTTGGCTTTGCATACTGGTCAAGATAGAGAGGGAATTTTAAAAAATAGAGAAGAGTTTATGAAGAGGTTCAATAAGAGCTTTAAGTTTGTCTCTTTACATCAAATTCATAGTAGTAGAGTTGTGGATATAGATGATATAGAGCTAAAAGAGAGATGGAGTGAGTTAAATTTGGAGGCTGATGGATTTGTTACTTCAAAGCCAAATCTTATTTTAAATATTTTAACTGCTG
>JAADEQ010000115.1 GCA_013153345.1 Campylobacterota bacterium
GCATCATCTCTAGTAGCATTTAGTTTTGGTATTGCAATTACTGCTAAAATCCCAATAATTACAATAACAAAAATAAGCTCAATCATTGTAAAAGCTCTTTTCATACTCTCTTCTTTCAAATTGCCCCAAAAGGGCAATAGTATATTACTCTACAATCTTATTTCCACCAAACTTATGCTCTTTTTGAGCACCATTTTCATCTGCAACTAAGTTTCTTGCATATGCTTTTTTAGTAGCATCTACACACCAAGTATCATCTTTTTGTTTACCTTTTACTACAATAGTTCCATCAGTTGTAGAATCTCCTGGCTCTACAGCAAAACATCCAGAGTCAATTAAGTTTTTACAAGAAGGAATAGTATTAAAGTCCTCAGGCTCTTTTCCAGTTGCCGTATACTCAGAACCAATATCTTGAATACAAGTAGATAGATTTTGCAAGTTTGTTGCAATCTTTGCATCATCTCTAGTTGCATTTAGCTTAGGAATCGCAATTACAGCTAAGATACCAATAATTACGATAACAAAAATCAACTCAATCATTGTAAAACCGCGTCTCATTCTTCATCCTTTAAAAGTTTTTTTGTATTTAAATAATACCATAAAATCGATTTAATTTCCTTAAATAGGAAAAAATCTTGGAAATTTTATCAAAAAAAGGAGAAGAATGGGAAAAATATAGCAAAAAGTAACTATTTAGCTCTCTATTTCGTTAATAATGTTTTCTATCTCCTTATCATAATCGTGAACTTTTGCCGCAAGTCGCAAGTATGCAGTAAAAATTGCCTCCACAGAATTATCCCTATTAAAGTCAACTCCAGATTTTGCTAAATCCTCTTTAATAAACTCATAAAACTCATTATCAAGTCTTTTTGCCTTAATTCTTACACCTTTTATACTAATAATTAAATCCATCTTCTCTCCTTTACTCTAATAGTGCTTCAATATTTTCTAAAATACTCTCAATCTCAACATCTTTCTCTTCAATCTCTTGGCGCAATCTTGCAATCTCCTCATTTAGCTTCTCTATCTCCTTTTGACAATCAAGAGTCCCACTCTTTTCTAATTGCTTTTTTAATGCTCTATTCTCCTCCTCTAACTCCTCATAACTCTTCTTAAGCTCCTCAATCTTATCCTTTAATCTCCTTAGCACATCCATTTTTATCCTTTTATAAGAATTCTTTAGGTAATAATAACATTTAATGAATAAAATAATATCAATATTTTTCAAAATGTATAGTAAAAAAGGAAAAAAGTGGCTAAGTTTAAATTAAATAGTTCATACACCCCTTCAGGAGACCAGCCTGAGGCGATTGATAAGTTGGTAAAATCGATTAATAGTAATAATAGATATCAGACTCTGCTTGGAGTTACTGGTAGTGGAAAAACCTTTACAATGGCAAATATAATCCAAAAGACTCAACTGCCAACTCTTATAATGACTCATAATAAAACGCTTGCAGCGCAGCTTTATAGTGAGTTTAAAGGCTTTTTTCCAAATAATCATGTAGAGTATTTTATTAGCTATTATGACTATTATCAACCAGAAGCATATTTGCCAAGGCAAGATTTATATATTGAAAAGGATAGCTCAATTAATGAGGAGCTTGAGCGCCTTCGCCTTAGTGCAACTGCAAGTTTGCTAAGTTTTGATGATGTAATTGTAGTTGCTTCAGTTAGTGCAAATTATGGGCTTGGAAGCCCGCAAGATTATAAAAGCATTGTTCAAAAGCTAGAAGTGGGAAGAGAGTATTCGCAGCGCGAGCTTTTATTAAAGCTTGTTGATATGGGATATAAAAGAAATGATGCCTATTTTGATAGAGGGGATTTTAGAGTTAGTGGAGAGGTTATTGATATATATCCTGCTTATAGCGAGGAAGAGGCTATTAGAGTGGAGTTTTTTGGAGATGAGGTTGAGGCAATCTATAGCTTTAATGCGCTAACAAATCAAAAGATTAAAGATTTAAAAAATGTAACAATCTACTCAACCAACCCTTTTATTGTTGAAAAAGATAAACTTGCACGCGCTATTAAAAGCATTGAAGAGGAGCTTGCAAGCAGGCTTGATTTTTTTAAAAAAGAGGGCAAGATGGTTGAGTATAATAGACTTAAGCAGCGAACTGAGTTTGATTTAGAGATGCTTGAGACCACTGGAACTTGCAAAGGAGTAGAAAATTATGCAAGGCATCTTACTGGCAAAAAGCCGGGCGAGACTCCATACTCAATGCTTGATTATTTTGAGATGATGTATGGGAAGGATTATTTAGTAATTGTTGATGAGTCTCATGTATCATTGCCGCAATTTAGAGGGATGTATGCAGGAGATAGAAGCAGAAAAGAGGTGCTTGTTGAGCATGGCTTTAGACTCCCAAGTGCGCTTGATAATAGACCGCTAAAGTTTGAAGAGTATATCAATAAAGCGCCAAAATATCTTTTTGTTAGTGCAACTCCAGGAGAGTTTGAGATTAAAAACTCAAAAGTAATTGCCCAGCAGGTTGTGCGCCCAACAGGACTCATTGACCCAGAGATTGAGGTTGTTGATAGCAATAATCAAGTTGCTCACCTATATGATGAGATAAAAAAGGTAGTAAAAAGAGGAGATAGAGTTTTAGTAACAACACTAACAAAAAAGATGGCAGAAGAGCTTACAAAATTTTATAATGATATGGGATTAAAAGTTAAATATATGCATAGCGATTTGGATGCAATTGAGAGAAACCAAATAATTAGAGGGCTTAGAAGCGGTGAGTTTGATGTTTTAGTTGGAATTAATCTCTTAAGAGAGGGGCTTGATTTGCCAGAGGTTGGGCTTGTTGCTATTTTAGATGCAGATAAAGAGGGATTTTTGCGCTCAACTACATCATTAATTCAGACTGCAGGAAGGGCTGCAAGAAACCTAAATGGAAAAGTTTTAATGTATGCTAAAAAAATTACAAAATCGATGCAAGAGACAATTGATATTACCAATGAGAGAAGAAAAAAGCAGCTTGAATATAATAGACGCCACAATATTACTCCAAAAGCGGTAAAAAGAGAGCTTGATACAAACTTAAAGAGCGAAGATGATGCAAAAATTTTAGAAAAAGCAAAATCTGCTCAAAAGATGCCAAAAGCAGAGAGACAAAAGCTAATTAAAGAGCTAAAAGCAAAAATGCTTGAAGCGGCTAAAAAGCTTGAGTTTGAAGAGGCAGCAAGACTTAGAGATGAGATTGCAAAGCTAAAAAAGCTATAGGAAAATATATGAGACTAAAGCAAAAAGAGATAATGGTTATCAAAAGATTTTTTAAAGAGA
>JAADEQ010000145.1 GCA_013153345.1 Campylobacterota bacterium
AGAGTTAGAGACAATTGAAAAAGCTCTAAACTATCTACAACAAAATAGCAAATGGACTAAAAGCATAATCCTAACCCCTCCAAAGACAAAACTTCAATCCCCAACAAACCCTATTTGGGTAGAAAATAGTACTCAAGCTAAAGAGATTCTAAAAAAAGAGTATTTTAACTATGCCTTTTGTTATGGATTAAATCAAGAGGAGATTTTACAAAATATCACAAATCATACTTTATTTACTTAAACTCTCCTTAAACTTTTCTATTTAATAATTTTTTAAGTTTTATTCAATCATAATTAAAGTATTATTATAATGCACCAAAAAATGAAACAACTACAAAAGGAGAATCAATGGGAAAACTTTCAACACTTAGTAAAGCAGCATTAGCTTCAATGATTTTAGGAGCAAGCGCTTATGCAATCGAATTTATTACAATTGGAACTGGTGGAGTAACTGGAGTTTACTATCCAACTGGTGGTGCAATTTGTAGAATTATGAATAAAAATAAAAAAGAGACTGGAATTAAGTGTACGGTTGAGAGTACTGGTGGAAGTGTATATAATATTAAAACTATTAAAGCTGGAGAGCTTGATTTTGGTATTGCTCAATCTGATGTTGTATATCAAGCAACACATGGTGAGGGTAAATTTAAAGATAAGCCATATAAAGATTTAAGAGTTGTAATGTCAATTCACCCAGAGCTATTAACTCTTGCAGTTAGAAAAGATACTGGAATTAAGAGCTTTTTTGACTTAAAAGGGAAAAAAATCAATATTGGAAACCCTGGAAGTGGTCAAGAGGCTACAGTAAAAATGTTATTTGAAAATTGTGGAAAGCTATCTTTAGATGATATTAAAGTAGAGCAATTAAAAGCTGCTGAGTGTCCAAATGCTCTAAAAGATAAAAAGATTGATGGATACTTCTATATGGTAGGACATCCAACTGCAAACTTTAAAGATGCGGCAAACTCAACTGAGATTGATTTAATCTCACTAAAAGATGTGCCAGCAGCTCAAAAGCTTGTTGAAGAGAAGCCATATTATGCTTGGGGAACAATTCCAGCTGGAATGTATAAGGGAGTTGACCACGATACAGAGACTTATGGGGTTAAAGCTGTTCTTGTTACTAGCAAACAGATGCCAGAAAAGACAGTTTATCTTTTAACAAAAGCTATCTTAGATAACTTTGATAAATTTAAAAAGCTTCACCCAGCATATAAAAACTTAACAAAAGAGGATTTACTAAAAGGATTTGACCATAACATCCTACATCCTGGAGCTGCAAAAGCTTTCAAAGAGGCAGGAATCTTAAAATAATTAAAAGGAGAGCTCTTTTTGCTCTCTTATTAAATAAAAGGAGAAAAGATGGGGCTACAAGATGATTTAAAAAAGGTTGAAGAAGAGGTTGAAAAGGATTTTCATGTCGATAAGGATTTAGAGGAAGAGATATTAACTGAGTTAGAAGGGCAAAGGAATTTTAAAAGTGGGCCTCTATATTGGTTAATAGCTCTTATTGCTTTTTCTTGGTCAGTTTTTCAATTATATGTCTCCTACTATCCGGTAAACTCGACAATTGTAAGAAGCATCCATTTAGCTTTTGCTATGGTCTTAGCATTTTTAATCTATCCAGCAGTTAAAAAACCTGAAAATCTAAAAAAGATATCCCCCCTAGATTACCTTTTAGCAATTGCTGGAGGGTTTGGGGCTGCATATATTGCTATTGATTATGTTGGAATCTCAAATAGAATGGGAGAGTTTTTACAAAGAGATATCATTATTGGAGTAATTACAATAATCTTACTCCTTGAGGCTGGAAGAAGAGTTATTGGAATTGCTTTAAGTATTGTAGCAATTGTATTTTTGGCATATGACTTTTTTGGGCAATATCTTCCAGATTTAATCTCCCATAAGGGAGCTTCTCTTACAAAAATTATCTCTCAAATGTATCTAACAACTGAAGGAATCTATGGGGTTCCTCTTGGAGTTAGTGCTGGTTTTGTATTCTTATTTGTTTTGTTTGGCTCCCTTCTTGAGAGAGCTGGAGCTGGAGAGTATTTTATAAAACTAGCTTATGCAATGCTTGGAAAATATAGCGGAGGTCCTGCAAAAGCAAGCGTTGTTGCAAGTGGACTAACTGGAATTATTAGTGGAAGCTCAACTGCAAATGTTGTAACAACTGGAGTTTTTACAATTCCTTTGATGAAAAAAGCTGGTTTTCCTCCTGAAAAAGCAGCTTCAATTGAGGTTGCAGCTTCAACAAATGGGCAGTTGATGCCTCCAGTTATGGGAGCAGCAGCTTTTATTATTGCAGAGTTTTTAGGGCTTGCTTACACTGATGTTATAATTGCTGCAGCAATTCCAGCAGTTGTTAGCTATCTTGGGCTTTTATATATTGTTCATCTTGAGGCTAAAAAACTTGGATTAAAAGGAGAAGACCCTGCAAATCTTCCTCCAAAATGGAAAACCTTTATTAGCGGAATCCACTATCTAATTCCAGTTGCTTATTTGATGTATGTTTTAATTGTTCTTAGAGAATCGGCTCAATCAAGTGCATTTAGTGCAATTTGGCTATTGATGGTAATAATGATAATTCAGCGCCCATTTATTGCCCTTGCAATTGAAAAAAGAGGTGTAACTTTAAACGATTTTAAAGAGGGATTTGTTGATATTTTCCATGGAATGGTAAATGGAGCTAAAAATATGGTTCCAATTGCGCTTGCAACTGCAATTGCAGGAATTGTTGTTGGAAGTATTACTCTAACTGGAATTGGACAAGTATTACTTGATGTAATTGATGCCTTATCAAATGGAAATATCTTGCTAGTATTGCTGCTTACTGCAGTAATCTCTTTAATTCTTGGAATGGGGCTTCCAACAACTGCAAACTATATTGTTGTAGCATCTTTAACTGCTCCAGTAATGCTACAACTTGCTCAAGATAATGGATTTATAATCCCAGCAATTGCAGCGCATCTGTTTGTATTCTATTTTGGAATCCTTGCTGATGATACCCCGCCTGTTGGTATTGCAGCATATGCAGCAGCTGGTATTGCAAAAAGTGACCCAGTAAAAACTGGTCTTCAAGGATTTGCATACGATATTAGAACAGCAATTTTACCATTTGTATTCTTCTTTAATACAAGTATGCTCTTAATTGCAAATGTAGATGAGTATGATTTAAATAAATTTGAATTTATTACAAATCCAGTCCAAATTGTAATTATCTTTATAACTGCAATGCTTGGAATGTTTAGCTTCTCAAGTGCAACCCAAGGATA
>JAADEQ010000091.1 GCA_013153345.1 Campylobacterota bacterium
AAACGAGCCAACTTTACCTTTTATTGTTAAATCACAAAACTTCTTAACAGTTATTATGCCAATAATTTAATAAGGATGGAGATGTCAAATACAAAGTATATTTTTATTACAGGAGGAGTATTAAGTTCACTTGGAAAAGGAATTACTGCTGCAAGTATTGGGACTTTGCTAAAGGCAAGTAGTTTAAATGTGGGGATATTAAAGCTAGACCCTTATATAAATGTGGACCCAGGAACGATGAGTCCACTTGAACATGGAGAGGTGTTTGTAACTAAAGATGGGGCAGAGACAGATTTAGATATTGGACACTATGAGAGATTTTTAAATACCTCTTTAACAAAGGATAATAACTTTACAACAGGACAGGTATATTTAAGTGTAATTGAAAAGGAAAGAAGAGGAGAGTATTTAGGAAAGACTATACAAGTAGTGCCTCATATTGTTGATGAGATAAAAGAGAGAATATATAGGGCTGGAAAAAATAGGGATATATTAATTGTGGAGCTTGGAGGCACGGTTGGAGATATTGAGGGGCTCCCTTTTTTAGAGAGTATTAGGCAAATAAAGCATGAGTTAGGAAGCAAGAATGTAATGAATATCCATGTAACACTGCTACCTTTTATAAAAGCAGCTGGGGAGCTTAAGACAAAGCCTACTCAACACTCAGTAGGAGAGCTTAGAAGAATAGGAATTACTCCTAATATGATAATCTTAAGGAGTGAGCAGCCAGTTCCTAGCGATATTAAGAGAAAGATTGCTCTAAGTTGTGATGTGGATGAGGAGTCTGTTATTGAGGCTATTGATGCTGTTACTATCTATAGAGTTCCTTTAAATTTGCTTTCACAAGATATCTTAACTCCAATCTCAAGACAGCTTGAATTAGGGGAGCTTAGGCCAGATATTGCTGAGTGGAGTGAGTTAGTAGGTAGAATATTAAACCCTAGCAGACGAATAAAGATAGCTTTTGTTGGGAAATATTTGGGATTAAAAGAGTCTTATAAATCTTTAACTGAAGCTCTTATTCACGCTGGGGCAAACTTGGATTTAAAGGTAGATATAGAGTGGATTGATGCTCAAGATATTGAAGAGGATGGAGCTAAAAAGTATCTTGAGGATGTTGATGGAGTATTGGTTGCTGGAGGCTTTGGAAGTAGGGGCGTTGAAGGGAAGATTGAAGCAATTAAGTATGCTAGAGAGAATAAGATTCCATATTTAGGAATCTGTTTGGGGATGCAGCTTGCAGTTATTGAGTTTGTAAGAAATGTAGTTGGAATTAAAGAGGCTACCTCAATGGAGTTTGATGAGAATGCCAAAGAGCCAGTTATCTATTTGATTGATGATTTTATTGATGCTAGCGGAAAGAGACAAATTAGAACAAAAACCTCTCCACTTGGGGGAACAATGAGGCTAGGGGAGTATAGATGTGATGTTAAGGAGGGGAGTAATCTTTATAGAGCATATGATAGCAAGGTGATATATGAGCGCCATAGACATCGTTATGAGGCAAATCCTAAATATAAGGGGATGATTGAGGAGAGAGGAATGAGAGTGACTGGAGAGTCAGATGGGTTAATTGAGGCTGTTGAGGTTGAAAACCACCCTTGGTTTGTTGGGGTTCAATTCCATCCGGAGTTTACCTCTAGGCTTCAAAAACCAAATCCAACTATTTTAGCCTTTGTAAAAGCCTCTTTAGAGAATAGTATTGGAAACTCTAACTAAGCAGCGTATTTTTGAGCTGCTATATGCTCGCCATAGTGAGTTTTTAACTCTAAAAGACCTTCCACATCCTTATAGCTTTAAGGATATGCAAAAAGGGGTAAAGAGGATTGTAGAGGCTATTAAAAATAGGGAAAAGATAGCTCTAATTGGGGATTATGATGTAGATGGAGTGGTGGCTACTACTATTATTAGAGAGCTATTTGAGAAGATTAACTACCCCTTAGAGTGGATTATTCCAAACCGCTTTAGAGATGGGTATGGAATTACTAAAGAGGTTATTGATAGGGTAGATGCAGATTTGATTATAACTGTTGATAATGGAATTGTGGCATTTGAGGCTGCAGAGGTTTGTAAAGAGAGGGGGATTGATTTAATTATTACTGACCATCATAGTCTAGATAAAGATAAAAGATTGCCAGTTGCTACTGCTATTATTAATCAAAAACAGCACGATTGTGGCTTTAAGTATAAAGAGATTTGTGGAGCTCAAATTGCTTGGTATTTAGCGATTGCTATTGCTAAAGAGCTTGGGGTGGAGTTTAGAGCAAAAGAGCTTTTAGATTTGGTTGCATTGGCAATTGTGGCTGATATTATGCCTTTAACTCATATTAATAGAGCAATGCTTATTGCAGGCTTACAGCAGATAAAAAAGAGTAATAGAGCCTTTATTAAGGCATTAGAGAGAGAGTTTAATTTTAAAGATATTAGTAGTGAAACAATAGGGTACTATTTGGGGCCGCTAATTAATAGTGCTGGAAGATTAAAAGATGCCTCAATTGCTAGCGAGTTTTTATTTACTAAAGATATAGAGAGGGCTTTAAATATATTAGAGGAGCTAAAGGGGTTTAATAGTCAAAGAAAGAGATTGGAGAGAGAGATTCTAAAAGAGGCTATTAAGCAGGTTAAAAGAGATGATAAGATTGCAATTGTTTGGGGGAGCAGTTGGAATGAAGGAGTGGTTGGAATAGTTGCTGCAAGAGTGGCAAACTATTTTAAGATGCCAGCAGTTGTGCTTAGTTGTAAGGATGGAATTTGCAAGGGGAGTGGACGAAGTTATGGAGATTGTGATTTATTTAAATTAACAACTAAAGCAAAAGAGTTATATTTAAGGTTTGGGGGTCATAAGATGGCTGTTGGGCTCTCATTTAAAGAGGAGAATCTGCCTTTAATAAAGTCTATCTTAAAGCTTGAAGCTAAAGAGTGTAATAGAAAATATATTGATAGGGATATTTTAGGGGAGTTAAATTTTAATCAGATTGATATTGAGCTAGTTGAGATTTTAGAGAAGTTTGAGCCATATGGGGAGGGAAATCCTAAACCAAAATTTATTGCAAAAAATATTGAGGTATTAGATATTAAAGAGATTGGAGAGAATAAAGAGCATAAAAGATATATGCTGCGCCAACAAAATAGGGTGTTTAAGGGGCTGGAGTTTAGAAGTAAAAGTGAAGATATTAAAAGGGGAGATATAGTAGAGATTACTTTTACTATCTCTAAAAATATCTATAATGGACAGCTCTATATAGATTTATTTCTTGAGGAGA
>JAADEQ010000096.1 GCA_013153345.1 Campylobacterota bacterium
TCTACCAATTGAGGCAATCTCTTTATTCTCTACTTTTACACTAGAGCTCTTAACTCGTTGAATTAATGCTATCATTTTGCCCTCGTCATTTAAATAATTTTTGATATAATAGTTTATCTTTTATAAAGATAAAGTTAGCTCTTCGCCAAAATTAATCAATTCTAAGGGTAAAATGTAATGGATTTTGTTTTAATGGGGTTTATATTAACACTTTTTATCTCTATAATTTTAAATATTATTTTAGCAAAAATAAATGTGCCAACAATTATTGGATATATTTTAACTGGAATAATCATTGCTAAGCTATTTTCAATGCATACTGAACATATTGAGACTCTATCTCATATAAGTGAGCTTGGAATTGTATTTATGATGTTTATGATAGGGCTTGAGTTTTCATTTAGATACCTTTTAAAGATGAAAAAAGAGGTGTTTTTATATGGTTTTTTGGAGGTTTTTATTATAGGCTCTCTTTTTAGTATAATAATCTATCTACTTGGTTTTCCAGTCCATACAGCCTTAATTTTAGGCTATACTCTCTCTTTATCCTCTACTGCAATTGTGGTAAAGATGTTAAATGTGAGTGGAGATATAAATAAGCAGTATGGTAGAAAAGCGCTTGGAATATTGATTTTTCAAGATATTGCAGTAATTCCAATTATGTTAATGATTGAGATATTCTCTAAAGATGATAGCAATTTGGTTCTTCAGCTTGCTAAAATTGGAATCTCTGCAGTAGTATTAATTGTGGTAATGTATATTCTTGGACGCATTCTATTTGAAAAAATCTTAACTTGGGTTAGCAAACTAAGAAATGAGGAGCTATTTATTGGCTCTATCTTATTTATTGTCTTTTTTAGCTCCTATTTTGCCCATATGGTTGGATTTTCTTACTCTTTGGGGGCCTTTTTGGCTGGAGTCTTAATTGCTGAGACTCACTTTAAGTATCAAATTGAAGCAGATATTGCTCCATTTAGAGATTTGCTTTTGGGGCTCTTTTTTATAACCGTTGGAATGCATCTTGACCCTATTTTTATTATTAAAAATATCGATAAGGTCCTTTTGATTTTAATCTCTATTTTAGTAATTAAGGCCCTTGGAATCTATTTGATTATTAGATTAGCAGGAGCTCAACATAGAACTAGCTTAAAGGTAGCACTTGCATTAATGCAAGTTGGAGAGTTTGCTCTAGCAGTTTTTCAAATCTCTCAATCAAAAGGACTTTTAGATGAGAATATTGCCCAACTATTAACAGCTGCAGTTGTCTTATCGATGATAATAACTCCATTTGTATTGCAAAATCTAAAATATATTGCTGATAGATTAACAAATGAGGTAGAGAGTGATATTATTGTTGATAAGGAGTATAAGAATCATGTAATTGTAATTGGGTATGGGGGGCTTGGAAAGAAGGTTGTAAAGCAGCTAAAACAAAAGGGGGTAGAGTATGTAATTATTGAGCAAGATTATAATTTGGTAAATGAGGGATTGAAGGAGAATGAACCAATCTATCTTGCAAATGCTGCTAAGAGAGAGATTTTAGAGAAGCTAAATATAAAAGATGCCTGCTCTGTTGTTGTTGCAATTAGCCACTTTAAGAAAAAGAGATTAATTTGTGATATCTTAAATGATTTTAATTTTCATATTAATATTGTAACCGTAGCAAGCGATTCCAAAGAGAAAGAGATACTTGAGTTTGAGCTTGATATTGAAAATATTATTGTAGATAATGAGGAGATTTCAAAAATTATTGTTCAAAAGGCGATGAGGTGTGAGTTATAAGCTCTTTAAGCTTCTCTTTTGAGGCTCTAATTTTATAAACAATCTTATCTTCTAAAAATTCTCTTTTTATATCTTTTATATTAAGCTCTTTTAAATTATATTCAAAAGCTCTTTGATTTTTATAAGAGATTTTAAACTCTTTAATAGACTCTTTTTCATAAGCAATTATGTTTGCACTATCTATTACACTATTTGCAGCCTTTGCATAGGCTCTTGCCATTCCTCCAACCCCAAGTTTTATCCCACCAAAATATCTAATAGTAATTATTGCACAATTAATTAGCTCTTTTCCTCTTAAAACTTTTAGCGTTGGAACTCCTGCAGCCCCTTTTGGCTCACCATCATCACTGCTTCTTTCAACTATTTGATTAAACTCATTTAACTCTCTAAAAGCATATACTATATGATTTGCCTTAATATGCTTCTTTTTAAGCTCCTCTTTTAAAGATTCAAACTGATTAATTGGCACTAAAAAAGAGATAAATTTAGATTTTTTTACCTCTATTTCGCTTTTATAAATCTCTTTAACTTCATACATCTTAGCAGTTTAATATTTTTGCTGCCTCTTTTGCATGATAGCTAATAATAATATCAGCTCCAGCTCTTTTAAAGCTAATTAGAGTCTCCATCATAACTTTCTCATAATCAATTACTCCAGCGCGAGCTGCCATCTTTAACATTGAGTACTCTCCACTAACATTATATACTGCAAGTGGCAAAAGAGTTCTTTCTCTAATATCTCTAATAATATCTAAATATGCAAGCGCTGGCTTTACCATTAAAATATCAGCTCCCTCTTTTTCATCTTCAAGGCTTTCAAGTATTGCTTCATTTCTATTTGCAGGATTCATCTGATAGCTTCTTCTATCTCCAAAACTTGGAGCAGACTCAGCAACATCACGAAATGGGCCATAATATGCGCTTGCAAATTTTGTTGAATAGCTCATTATTGGAATATGTGAATACCCAGCACTATCAAGAGCCTCTCTTAGAGTTTTTATCATCCCATCCATCATTCCACTTGGAGCAATCATATCTGCACCCATTTTTGCATGAATTAGAGCCTGTTTTGCAAGATTTTGAAGCGTTATATCATTATCAACGCTATTTAATCTTGGATTTAATACCCCACAATGGCCATGGTCTGTATATTCACAAAAACACAAATCAGTAACTACAAAGATATCTGGATGAGCCTTTTTTATCTCTTTTAGTGCAGTTGCAATAATTCCATGCTCACATAATGCATCACTTCCAACACTATCTTTAATATCTGGAATTCCAAATAAAATTATAGCTTTAATTCCAAGCTTTTTTAGCTCATCACACTCTTTAATAATCTCATCAATACTCATCTGATAGACCCCTGGCATTGAGTCTACCTCTTTTTTAATATTCTCTCCGCTTCTAACAAATAAAGGATAGATAAAATCATTAACGCTTAAATGTGTCTCTTGCAATAAATCTCTTAAAGTCTCGTTATATCTTTTTCTTCTAAATCTAGTAAACATATCCTCTTCTCCTTAGCGCTTTTTTAATTTGAGCCATTTGATAGTTCTTATCCTCCCCACACCAACTTGGAGCTAAGAGGCTACTATCTTTAATTCCAGCAGTTACTCTCTGAATAATTATCTCTTTTGGCATCATATCAATTGCCTCAACTAAAACATCAATATACTCTTGCATTGAAATTGGCTTAAATTCTCCTCTTAAATACTCATTTGCTAAAATCGTATTTTTAACAACATATAATGGATGAAATTTAACGCTATCAATTCCCATCTCATAGCTCTCATATGCGCTTTTTAGCATCATCTCTTTATTTTCACCCGGCAATCCAAAAATAAGATGCCCACAAACATTTAGATTATATCTTTTTGCCCTTTTGATTGCATCTTTAATGCTCTTTACATCATGGCCTCTATTAATTCTTTTTAATGTCTCATCAAAAGTTGATTGAATTCCAAACTCAATCCAAACCTCTTTTGTTTTGCTAAGCTCACTTAAATACTCTAAAACCTCATCCTCAACACTATCACTTCTTGTGCCAATACTAATTCCAATAATATCTTTTTGATTTAGTGCAGTCTCATAAAGAGTCTTTAGCGTATCAAATGGGGCATAGGTGTTTGTAAATGCTTGAAAATAGGCAATATATTTTTTAATTTTTAGCTTTTTTTGAAACTGAAGCTTATTTTGCTTAATTTGCAAAATTACTTGAGCAATCTGCTTATTTAATATTGGATTTTCTTTTGAATTTAAATTTAAAAAGATTTTATCTTTATTTTTTGCCAAGTTTGGGCTAAAAGAGTCATTTAGACAAAAAGTACATCCCCCTTTTGCTACACTTCCATCAATATTTGGGCAGGTAAATCCACCAATTGCTAAAGGAATTTTTTTTACTCTAAAGCCATACTTTTCTTTTAAATATTTTCCAAAAGTTCTTATCTTTTTCATCTTACTCCGCTACAATCAAGTGAATCTGCACATCCTCCTGCAAAATAGTCTCCATCAAAACTAACAAGAGAGTATTTTCTATCACGCCCAAGCCCCTCAATTAACCCTTCAATAGTTAAAAATCCAACACTCTCAGCTCCAATTTTTTTTGCAATCTCCTCTGGAGTTAAAGAGTTTGAGATAAGCTCCTCTTTTGTTGGAGTATCAATTCCATAGCGGCAAGGATATTTAATCTCAGGGGCTGCAATTCTCATATGCACCTCTTTTGCTCCTGCCTCTTTTAGCATCTTTACAATAAGTCTTGAGGTTGTTCCTCTAACAAGCGAATCATCAATTATTGCAACTTTTTTACCCTCAATTAGATGTTTTATTGGAGAGAGCTTTAGTTTTACCTTAAGGTCTCTAATTTGCTGAGTTGGCTCAATAAAGGTTCTTCCAACATAGTGGTTTCTAACAATTGCCATCTCAAATGGCCTATTTAGCCCTTTTGCATAACCCATAGCAGCTGCCACTCCGCTATCAGGAACTGGAATTACAATATCAACATCAGCTGGCTGCTCTTTTGCTAATACTTTTCCACATCTAACGCGCGTCTCATATACATTTTTTCCATCAATAACGCTATCTGGTCTTGCAAAATAGATATACTCAAATGCACATGGTCTAAAATCTGGCTCATATAGCTGAATCGATTCTGGCTCTTTATCTTTTTCAAAAATTAGCATCTCTCCAGGTCTTACATCTCTAATAAATTTTGCTCCAACCAAATCAAACGCACAAGTCTCACTTGCTACAATATATCCCCCATCTGGCAATCTTCCAAGACTAAGAGGCCTAATTCCAAATCTATCTCTAATTACAAACATTTTGCTTCTGCTTTGAATTACCAAACAATAAGCCCCCTCAATCTTATCAATTGCATCTGTAATTCTATCAATAAGCTTTTCTTTTTGGCTCTTTGCAATTAGATGCACAATATTTTCTGTATCCATAAAGGTTTGAAAGATTGCACCTTTATTAATTAGCTCTTGGCGAACCTCTTCTTTATTGGTTAAGTTTCCATTATGCGCTATTGCAATCTCTCCAAGCTTATATCTTGCAAATACAGGCTGAGCATCTAAGACTGAATCTTTTCCTGCAGTTGAGTATCTATTATGCCCTATTGCACACTCTCCTTTTAATACCTCAAAACTCTTCTCATCAAAAACCTCAGTTACAAGTCCTCTATTTTTTATTAGTGAAATTGTTTTTCCATTTGAAGCTGCAATTCCGCTTGACTCTTGGCCGCGATGCTGCATTGCAAAGAGTGCATAATAAGCAATCTTTGAAGCATCCTTGCTTCCATATACTCCAACAACTGCACACATATTTAATACTGCTCCTTAAATACCAATTGCATCATTTATACTATATAGCCCTTTTGGCTGATTTATTAGCCACTTAGCTCCTTTAATTGCACCTTTTGAAAAGGTCTCTCTGCTTGTTGCAGTGTGAGTTAGCTCAATAAACTCTCCATCATTATAAAATCCAACCGTATGGCGCCCAACAATATCTCCGCCACGAAGCGCCATTACTGCAATCTCATCTTTACTTCTTGGCCCAATTTGCCCATCTCTTCCACTAACTCTTACCTTATCAATATCAAGCCCTCTTCCTTTTGCTGCAAACTCTGCTAAGGTTAGGGCTGTTCCACTTGGAGCATCAACTTTATGGCGATGGTGCATCTCAACAATCTCAATATCAAAATCTCTTAATTTGCTTGAGACCTCTTTTACAAGCTTTTTTAAAAGCGCAATTCCAACTGACATATTTGAAGAGTAAAGAACTGGTGCAACTTTGCTTGCTTCAACTAAAAGATTTTGTTGATGCTTTGTTAGCCCTGTTGTTGCAACTACTATTGGAGTTGGAGTTTTAATAACCTCTTCACATAGCGCCTCAGTTGCTTTTGGCGCTGAAAAATCAATTATAACATCAGATTCTTTTACTAAAGTAGCAATATCATTTGTTACAATTGTATCTTTTGGAATATCAACTTTTAAATCATCATAAACATGCACAACATGCAGTTTTAAATCGCTATCTTGAGAGATATTTTTAATTAAATGCTCTCCCATTCTACCAGTGCTTCCTAAAAGTCCAACTTTAATCATCAAAATGCTCCTGAATATAATGTAGTGCTTCCATTCCAGCAGTTGCCCCATCTCCAGCAGCGCAAACTACCTGTTTTGGAGCATCAACTCTAACATCTCCAGCTGCAAATAGCCCCTTTAGAGAAGTGTGCATCTTTAAATCAACAATAACTTCGCCATTTTCATTTACATCACAAATAAAGCTTCCATCCTCTTTTTTTAATACTTTATTATTTACTTCCGTTCCAACAAATACAAAAAGCCCTGGAACCTTTAGGTCAATAATTTTTCCCTCTTGCTCAATTATAATACCTTCTAGTCCCATCTCATTTCCATAAGCCTCTTTAATAGTAGCATTTAGGATAAATTCAATATTTTCTCTCTTTTTAGCTCTCTCAATGGTTGGAGGAGCTGCACGAAACTTATCTCTTCTATGAATCACATATACCTTTTTGCAGATATTTGATAGATAAATTGCCTCTTCAAGGGCAGTATCTCCACCTCCAAGCACAGCTACCTCTTTATCTTTATAAAAAAATCCATCACAAGTTGCACAAGTGCTAATTCCCTTTCCAAAAAACTCATCTTCCCCTTTAAAGCCAGCTTTTTTTGGCTTTGAGCCAGTTGCCACAATAACAGCTCTTGCTTCAACCTCACCACTATCTGTTTTTATCTTAAAGATATCACCCTCTTTTGAGATAGAAATCACTTCACTCATTTGGTGCTTTAACCCAAAGTGCATTGCTTGCTTAACCCAAGGCTCCATTAACTCCATTCCAGTAATTGGGGGGTCTTCTCTAAATACTCCAGGATAGTTTTCTATTTCACTACTTTGAGTAATTTGGCCTCCAGGCATTCCAACTTCAAACATCACAACATCTTTAAGACCACCTCTAGTTGAATATAACCCCGCAGTAAGTCCAGCTGGACCTCCACCAATAATTGCTAAGTTAAGCATAATCTATCCTTTATATATTTATAACAATATCTACACTATAGAGATTATTATAAATATACCCCAAAAAGGGGAGAGATTAGCTAAGAAGAGCGTCTAGTTTCTCTTTAAATACCGCTTTTCCAGCAGCTCCAATCATCTGGTCTACTAGCTCACCATCTTTAAAAAACAAAATTGTAGGAATTGATCTAATTCCATACTCAACTGCAATATTTGGATTCTCATCAGTATTTACTTTTGCAATTGTTGCTTTTCCATCATACTCCTCTGCCAACTCCTCAATTACTGGAGCAATCATACGACAAGGCCCACACCAAGGCGCCCAAAAGTCTACTAATACAACACCCTCTTTTATTGTATCTTTGAAATTTGATTCATTTAACTCAATTGGTTTTGCCATATTTCATCCTTTTATTTTTTTTGTGATTATACTCTGTTAGAGTAAATCTTGCATAAGATTATAATAGTATTTATTAAAAAATACTTATAGATTATTATTTGAGATAAAAAAGAGAGAAATTGGTGCATAAAGCACCAACTTTAATTAAAGACCAAATTTTTTGTTAAGTTTAAGCATTACAATAATAGTTTTAATTTGGATATATGCTAAAAATGCGATAAATACCCAATATGCTATTCCATATTTAGCAATTATGCCATTATGCACAAGTCCCCAGTGAACAAAGAAGAATCCAAATACCACATATGCAACTCCTGGACAAACTAGTGCATATGAAGATACATCTTTTTTATCTCCATCTACAAACTCTTCAAAGTAGTTTAGTCTCTTCATTACTAAATATCCAAAGATTCCAACCAAAGACTCAAGCGCTACAATTGAAGCAGTTAATACATATGTAAACTCTTTTACACTAGCATCACCCTCAGCAAAGTTGTGAGTTAGACCAAACTTAATTCTAAATACCGTAATTCCAATTAGAGTTAAAATTGGGATAAAAATCCATAAACTTGGACCTGCATTTGGAGTAAGACCCTTTTTAGCAATTGTATGGAATCCTAAAATAAACTTTAGTAGAAGTAGAACCATAGCTGCGCCAATAAACATCATTGCAAAGAAGATTCCAATTGCACTTACAGCTTTAATATGGCTCATTGCTCCAGCAGCAGCAAATCCAACCCCAATCATAACAAATGCAAATGATGATAGAAGCTGTACAAATGAGCGGTTATCCTCCCATGCTGGGTTTCCATGAATAAAGAATGGAATAAAATATTCAAAGAAAATTTTACCTGCATATATTCCAACTGCAAAGAATCCAAGAAGTGCTAGTGGAAATAGATACTCAACTATATTCCATAATCCTGGTACAAATAGGGCACCTAAGATAAATAGTACATTAATTGTCATTGCATAAGTTAGAGGAATTGCCATTAGAGTAATCTCTGCTAATGTACCTTTCATCTTTTGAAATGCTTCGGTTTTTTTAAAGTGATTATAGGCAATAATATTTTTAATTAGTAGTGAGATATGCTTATATGCAAAGTAGATAATTCCAATTAAGACAATAACCATTGCAACTTTTTGGTATATACCAGCTTTGTTAAAATAGGCCATTAAGGTATCAAATGTTGGAAGAGGATACCCTTTGTGTGGTGTCATAAACATATAGTACATAAAAAATGCAACTGTCATACCTCCAGGTCCTAGAGCTGCTAAGAAAAAGACTGGACTATAATTTTCTTTCATAAAAAATACTCCTTTGTAAAAGTTTTTTTGAATTGAGATTTTATCAATAAATAGTTAATAGAAGTTGATTTTTTAATCAAAATTTATAAAAAATATAAATGAAATTTATTACCATAAAATTCTCTTATTTTATAAATAAGATGGGATTATAAATAAGAGATAAAAGAGATTATAGAGCAAACAAAGTAAAGAGTTAAAATGATATAATTTAAGATTTTTATTTCATAACGCATCTAAGAGGATTTTTAAATATTAGTTTTTTTAAC
Source organism: Campylobacterota bacterium (assembly GCA_013153345.1). Taxonomy (GTDB): domain Bacteria; phylum Campylobacterota; class Campylobacteria; order Campylobacterales; family Sulfurovaceae; genus JAADEQ01. The sequence goes on from JAADEQ010000096.1 coordinate 9,298, forward strand.
ATATTTACAAAATTAGTGGATGTTGAAATAAAAAAGAGGGAACAAATTCACTTTTGATTCATTTAAAAACTATAAAATAACATCTATTAAAATGGAGGAGCACTCTATGCAAAAGCTAGCTTTAATAGTAATATTTAGCTCTTTACTATTTAGTCAAACTCTCAATCAAGTTATAAGAACAGCCCTACGACACTCACCCATAATTAAACAGCGAAAATTAGAGATAAAAGAGGCACAACTAAAGAAAAAAAAGGCTGTTGCATCAAAATATGGAGAGCTAGATATTGTTGGAAGCTATACTCACTATAATATTGAAAGAACTCTTGCACCCTTGCCTCCAAGTGCAATGAAATCTCCAACTCCTCCAACTACTACTAAAGATATCTACTCAATTGGGCTAAACTATTCAGTTCCTCTATTTACCGGTTTTGCTCAAACAAGAGAGATTGAGATAGCAAATTTAGCAAGAGAGTTAAGCAGAGCTAAATTAAAAATTACAAAAGAGGAGCTAATTTATAATATTAAATCTCTTTATACTACTATTTTGTCTTTAAAAGAGTTATATAGAGCCCAAAAAAACTATACTAAAGCTCTTTACTCTCTTAAGAGAAAAGTAGCCTTGGGTGTAAAGTATGGAAAACTCCCAGAGATTGATTTAATAAAGATTGATAGTGAGATTAGTGCCTCTAAGGTTAATGAAGAGATGTTTAAATCAAATATTGAAGTGACAAAGGCTACTCTATCTTCAATTGTTGGAAAGGAGGTAAGAGGGGTTGCTCCTATTAGATTTAGAGTCAAAAGACCCCGGTATAGTGTAAAAAGGCTATATAAAGAGATTTTAAAGACTCAAAAGGTTAGAATTGATGAAATCTCTATTGAGAAGGCAAAAAAGGGTATTAAAAAGGCTCAAGCTCTAAAATATCCTCAAGTTGCTCTAAATGCTTATGGTGGAAAGAACTTTGGAAAAGATATAAATACGGATGATTGGGACAGCGAGACAATTTGGCAAGTTGGAGTAAATGTTAAATATACTTTGAGTGATTTTGGAAAGAGAGATGCCACAATTGAGCTTGCAAAGGTTGGCAAGATTAAAGCCTCTTTAAAAAAGCAGCAGACTCTTTTGGAGTTAAAAAAGTCTTTAGTTAAGGCTGTTTCTGATTTAAAGTTAAACTATAATCAATATCTAGGTAATCTATCTAGTTATAGACTTAGCAAAAAGAGCAAAGAGATTGAAGAGGTTAGATATGAGAGTGGGGTAGTTGATATTAATGATTTACTACTAGCTAGAGCAAAGACTCAGTTAGCTAGGGCAAAGGTTATTCAGAGCAAATATGAGTATTTAAAGAGTAGATATCTCTTAGATTATGTTTTAGAGCGAGGAGAGAAGTAGTGAAAAAAAAGATTATAACTCTTATATTTATTATTTTAGCAGCTGTGGCTGTATATAGTGGAAGGCAGTTACTGCAAAAGAGAAAAGCAGAGATAGAGAATCTCCCTCTACCTTTAGTTAAAAAGCTTAGAGTCGATTTAGCTTATGCTAAAGAGGGGAGATTGGAGGATAAAGAGAAGTTTTTAGCTCAAATTAAGGCAAAAAAGTCTATTAAGCTCTCAACCAAGCTTGCAGGATATATTAAAAGAGTATATGTAGATGAGTCAGACTTTGTAAATAAGAATCAAACCTTAGTAGAGATTGATAAAGAGGAGATTTTATTAAATATTAAAGCTTTAGATAGTGCAATTATGGCTCAAAGGAGTGATTTGGCATTTGCAAAAGAGGTATATAGAAGAAATCTTAAGTTATATAGAGCTGGAGCTCTTGCAAAAGAGAAGCTTGATGCTAGTAAAGTTGCCCTTAAGGCTAAAGAGTCTAGCCTAAAAAATAGTATTGCCAAAAAGAATCAGCTTAAACATCAATTAAACTATCTGAAGATAAGAGCGCCATTTAGCGGCTATATTGAAGCAATCTTGCTACATGAGGGTGATTTGGCAGCAGTTGGGAGACCAATTATTGCTATGTATAATGGTAAAAAGAAGGTGCTATTTAGCTTCTCTCCAAAACGAAGTCCAATTGAGCCATCTTTAAAGGTTCTTCAAAATAATGAAGTAATTGGATATATTGATAGAATCTATCCAACAGCAAAAAATGCTTTGGCAGTTGCTGAAGTAAAGCTTACCAAAGATATCCCTTTGCCACTTGGAAGTAATTTAGAGATTGAGGTGGTTACAAAAGAGGCTACTGGATGTATTGTGCCAAATAATGCGCTTCTTCATAAAAAAGATGGAACCTATATTGTGGTTTATAAAGATAAGAAGTTTCATCTAAGAAGAGTAGAGGTTCTTTTTAGTAGTGACTCTTATACGCTATTAAAAGAGTGTATAAAAGAGCCTTTTGCAGTGGCTAATGAGACAAAATTGGCAAAACTTTTAGTATATAAGAATGTAGAGGTTAATAATGAGCAATAAAGAACAGACTTGGGTGGAGAAGCTTCTTCATAAACCTCATGTAATTATCTCTTTTTTGGCTCTTTTCTTTTTGGCTGGGGTGGTTGGATATCAAAAGATTCATAGAAATCTCTTTCCCAACTCAAACTATCCTGAGGTAGCTGTTGTTATTGTAGAGCCAGGGGCAAGTGCAAAATCAATTGCTACTAATATTGCTGTTCCAATTGAGGAGGAGTTATATACCCTTGATGAGATAAGAAGAGCATACTCTACCACAATTGATGAGGTAACAGTTATTAGAGCAGAGTTTGAGTATAGCAAAGATATAGATACTGCAGTAAATGATGTCTCAAATGCAATCTCAAAAATTAGGTCTAAACTTCCAAGTGATATTAAAGAACCTCAAGTTATAAAGATAACAGAGACAACTGCTCCAATTTTGGTTGTTTCAGTCTCTGCAAAAGATAAAAATATATCTTTAGAAGATATTAGAGATTTGGCCTCTACTGACCTTAAACATAAGCTCTTAAAGACTCAAGGGGTAGCAAATGTAGATATCTTTGGAGGGTATGAAAAAGAGCTTCAAATTATTATCGATAAGGATATTTTAGACTCTTTGGGTCTCTCTTTAGCTCATGTAATTGGAGCAATTGCTAAGAATAATAATAATTTTGCAATTGGGTTTATTACTAATACTCAAAGTAGATATTTGCTAAAGACTAAGGGGCAAAGAGATAATATTGAGGCAATTAAAAATATAAAGATAAAAGATGATGTGAAGCTAAAGGATATTGCTAAGGTATATTTTGGCCATTATGAAAATAGCGCAGCCTTTTTTGGAAATGGAAAAGAGGCGATTGCTCTTTCAATTCAGCGCTCTCAAACTGCTGATGTAATTAAGACAATTAATAAAGTAGAGGAGCTTATTGAGAAGTTTAAAAAGGAGTATCCAAACTTAAATTTTGAGATTGCAGATACTCAAAAAGAGACAATTGAGCAAAGTACTAGAAATATGTTTGAAGCACTTCGTGATGCAATTGTGATGTCAACAATTGTTGTATTTTTGTTTTTAGCCTCTTTTAGACAGATTTTGGTTGTATTGGTTACTATTCCATTAGTTTATGCTTCAACTATTGCTTTAATGTGGTTTGTTGGAATTGATTTTAATGTTGTAACTTTGACAGCAATTATTTTAGCACTTGGATTATTGCTCGATGATACGGTTGTTGTAATGGAGAATATTGAAAGGCACTATAAAGAGCTTGGAAAAGATATAAGAAGTGCAGTTTATGATGGAACAAAAGAGATTATGTTTGCAGACCTTAGTGGAACAATTACTACAATGGTAGCGCTTGCTCCAATGCTATTTGTTGGAGGATATCCTCAAACGGTATTTGCACCTTTGGTTGGAACACTGCTTTTGGCATTGAGTGCATCTTATATAATCTCTATTTTAGCAGTTCCACTTTTATCTCTTTATATTTTAGCAATTGATAATAAGATAATCTTAAAAGCTGAGGAGTTTTTTCACCGCTTTATTGCAAAAGCTAATGATTATGTGCAAAGTTTTTTTGTAACTATTGTGGATGCTATTACTTCCTCTAAGATACTTGGGGTATTATCAGTAGTGATATTAATTGTCCTTTTTATTGGCTCAGTAAAGATTGTTATGCCAGTAGTTGGGCAAGAGCTTATGCCTCCAATGGATACTGGAGGGGTAAATATTGAGATTACTACTGAGTCAAATCTTCCAATTGAGAAATCTCAAGAGATTATGAAAAAGGTAAATAAGATTTTAGAAGAGCAAGGTGGGCTTTTGAGAGTCTCTGCTTCAATTGGAAGTGAGCCAGGAGTAATGAGTATTGGAAGTGGAAGTGGGGTTGACCATATTAGAGTTGTTGCAACCTATGTTGATAGGTTTCATCGCCAAAAGGATATTTGGCAAATCTCAAGAGAGATTCGTCAAAAGATTGCTAAGATTAAGAATGTTAAATATTTAGTGGTTGCACCATATGGTTCAACTGCCCTAGCTAGCATTAGAGCAAGCGTTGATGCAAAGCTTAGCGCTAATACCTTAGAGCCGCTAATAAAGGCTGCCCAAGAGGTAGAGAAGGCTCTGAGTAAAACAAGAGGGGTAGTCTCTGTCTCTAAAACTTGGGATATGGATAAGGTGGTATATGAGTTGGTGGTAAATGAGAGTGAAGCTCTAAAGTATGGACTTAGTAGGGAAGATATTAAAAAGCAACTTCAAATGGCACTAAGAGGAGCTATTGTAGCAACCTTTCCAAGGGTAAATAGTCAAGATTATGTTGTAAGAGTTTGGCTAGAGAAGAAAAATATCGATAATAAAGATAAGATTTTGGAGATGTTATTAGATACTCAACTTGGCAAAATTCCATTAAAAAAGGTAGCAGATATAAAGAAGGTTAATGAGCCAAGTTTAATTACTAGAGAGGGGCTAGAGTATACAATTGAGGTGTATGGAAATAGAGAAAAGGCAGCAATTTCGCATATTATGGATAATTTTGAGAAGAATTTAAAAGAGGTAAAATTGCCTGAAGGAGTTGAGATTGAACAGATTGGAGAGATTAAGCAGTTTAAGTCATCAGCTTCTAGAATGATAGGGGCAATTCTTACTGCAGTTGTATTGATTTTCTTCTCTTTAATAATTTTGTTTAGCAATATTAAGATTGCTTTAATGATTCTATTTTCTATTCCATTAACTATTATTGGAGCCTCTTGGACAATGCTTATAATAAACTATCATATCTCAATGCCAGCAATGATGGGATTTATGTTATTAGCTGGAATTATTGTTAATAATGCAATTTTGTTAATTCACTTTGCAATTGAAGAGATTCAAAGAGGATTATCTAAAAAAGAGGCGATGTTAAATGCTATAAGAATTAGAACTAGACCAGTTTTAATGACAGCTTTTTCAGTTAGTGTTGGAATGTTGCCAGTTGCAGCTGGTTCTGCAATTGGACTTGAGAGACTCGCACCTCTTGGAGCAGTTGCTATTGGAGGATTGATTGTGGGAACCTTTATGACATTAGTATTTATTCCAGCGCTATTTATATGGTTTACAAAAGAGGAGGCTTTAAAAGAGATAGAGTTGACCTAAAAGGAGCCAAAATGAAAAAAGTTATTTCTATTATAGCTCTTTTTATATTAGTAGGATGCGCTAGTAATAATGAGTTTGTGAAGAGACATCAAAGTATGATAGGAAAAGATATTAACTTATATATTGCTAAAAATGGGTATCCTGATAGCTCTTATACTTTGCCAAATGGAAATAGAGTGTTTGTATATGAGAGAAAAGATACTATTACCTATCCAAATTTTGTCTTTCCAGCTTTTACT
>JAADEQ010000133.1 GCA_013153345.1 Campylobacterota bacterium
AAAAGAGATTATGAGTTGGATTTTTAGAGCGCAATATTCTATAAAAACTAACTTTATCAACTTTTCCTTTTTGAATATATCTATTTGAAGCAAGCATTTGAAAGATATCCCCAGCTTTTATATGCTCTTTTGCCTCTTTTACAATCTCCATAAAGCGCGTAGCATCAATTGAAAACTTTCCTTCCCCTTCTAAATAGGCCTTTTTTATCGGCTCTAATTTATGGGAGCTAATAATTATCTTTTCAACCTCTAAAAACATCTCTTTACTGCTATTATCAATATCAATAATTGTTAAAATTGAGCTTTTATGAGAAAAACCAATTATAATTTTTGGTCTAACCAAATCTAAATCTGCAATATTTATCTCATCTTTTAAATTATCCATATATGGCTTTAGAGATGGCTCAAAAACCTTTACCATATCATAGCCAATATATCCAATAAACCCATCTACAAAATTAAATCCAACCTCTTTTGCAAGCTCTTTAAAGCTCTTTTGATTTATCTTTTTATAATACTCTTGCAAAAAGCTAAATGGATCAATCTCTAGTTCCTCTTTTTTATCCCCTTTGATATAGATTGTTTTATTGTTGATATATTGAATCTGCTCTTTTGCCCCAATTGTTATGAAGCTAAAATTTCCATCTTCAGTTGTTACAACGCTCTCAAAGAGCATTGTAATCTCATCTTTATATTTTTTTTTTAATTGAGAGTATAGAGCAACTGGAGTTAACTCATCAAATAAAAAAGCCTTTATCATATGTTGCCTTTAATAAAAGCTTCAGGAGTAATCTTATCCTTTACAATCCCTAAATATCTTTTTGCTTCTGCCCTACTTCTAAATGGCCCCACATATACTCTTCTAATTCCATTATTGTATTGCTTAATTCTATATTTAAAGCCAGCTTTTCTGATTTTAGTAATAAATGATTGATTAGGCCCTTTAGTAAATGAACCTACTTGAATATAGACATTTCCACTCCCTCCATATACAACTCTTTTTCTCTCAACCGGCTTTGGCTTTGGTTTTGGTTTAGGTTTTGGAGGGTGATTTACCACCTCTTTTTTAGCCTCCGCTTTTGGCTCCTCTCTTGTAATTGGAGTAAGTATCATCGGCAGCTGCTCATCATCTTGTTGAGTCTCTTCCTCTTTTTGAGGAGGCTGTTGAGGATTTTTCTTCTCTTCTACTGGCTTTTGCTCATTAGCTGCTACTAAAGGAGTCTCATCAAGTGGAGCTAAATCTGGGTCTAACTCCTCCTTTTGCGCCTTTAAGTTTTGAGGGGCATTATTTAAGACAATATTCTCTTGCTCAATCTCCTCTTTAGTTGCATTAATATCATCAGCTGGTCCAAAAATCATATTGGCTAAAATCACTCCTATAATTAAGAGTAGTACAACCAATCCCAAAATAACCAAAAGCCCTTTTGATTTCTTCCCCTGAGGTTCTGGATCAGTTAAAATCAAATCATCTAGATTCTCACCCATATCTGCTCCCTTTTAACTCTATCACTTATCAATTATACCAAAAAAAATTAAATAATTATATTGTTTAATATGAGAATTATTAAAAAATTATACTTTTTTTATTTAAACTCCCAAGGGCTTTTAATTATTTCGCGTGGTAAAATTAACAAATTGCCAAGTTGTGGAATATTTTTATTAGGTAATACTCTCCACTCCTTTTGAAAAAATTGCTGCAAACTCTCATCTAACTCTTTTACTAAATTTTTTGTATCAATTAAGTAGATAACTAGCCTATCAACCCCATACTCTACAATAAAAATATCCTTAATGCCCTTTTTTTTAGCCAATTTAAATAGCAAAGAGCCAAATGCAATAGCATCTTCTCCTCTATACTCAAATAAGACCCCACTATCTTTAATAGGAACTGCTAAAGTTATCTCTTTATTAATATGCTGCTTTATTAAAGTAGAGTCTATCTCTCCTTCAAACTTTTTAAATCTAGAATAGATTGTTAAGGAGTTTAGAGTCTCTTTAGAAGAGATTGTAGACTGCTCAATATAATAGGTAGTGCAACCTTTAGTAAGCTTCAAAAGAAGCTCACTAATATTAGTATATTGGTCTATCATAGATAATAAAATTGCTTGCTAACTCTTTTACTTCCTCTTTAACTTTAGCTTGAAGCGCCTTATCATCAATATTATCTAAAATATCTGCAATCTTGTTTGCAATCCACTCAAACTCTTTTTCCTTCATTCCTCTTGAAGTTAAAGCTGGGCTTCCAATTCTAATTCCACTTGTAACAAATGGGCTTCTCTTCTCTCCTGGAACTGTATTTTTATTAACCGTAATTCCAGCATTTCCAAGCGCCTCATCAGCATCTTTCCCACTAAAATCTTTATCTAAAAAGCTAACTAACACAAGGTGATTATCTGTCCCTCCACTTACCACATCATAACCTCTATTAATTAAAACTTCAGCTAATACTTTCGCATTTGCTTTAACCTGTTTTGCATAATCCTTCCACTCAGGCGCTAAGTTATATTTAAATCCAACAGCCTTTGCTGCAATTACATGCACAAGTGGCCCACCTTGAAGGCCTGGGAATATTGCAGAGTTTATCTTTTTAGCAATCTCTTCATCATTTGTCATAATTGCTCCACCTCTTGGCCCTCTTAGAGTCTTATGAGTTGTAGTTGTTACAACATCTGCATATGGAAATGGACTCATATGCTCACCTGCAACAACAAGACCTGCAATATGAGCAACATCAGCAAATAAAAGTGCTCCAACCTCATCAGCAATCTCACGAAACTTTTTAAAATCAATCTCTCTTGCATATGCACTCGCGCCACAAACAATTATCTTTGGCTTAACAATCTTTGCAATCTCTCTTACTTTATCATAATTAATTCTTCCATCAAGCTCAACCCCATAAGTAAAGCTGTGGTAGTTTTTTCCTGAAAAGCTTGGCTTTGCACCATGAGTTAAGTGCCCTCCATGGCTTAAATCCATTCCCAAAATCTTATCATATGGCTTTAGAAGTGCTGCATATACCGCCCCATTTGCTTGGCTTCCAGAGTGAGGCTGCACATTTGCAAACTTACAATCAAAAAGCTTGCAGAGTCTATCAATTGCAATCTGCTCAACTCTATCAGCCCACTCACATCCACCATAATATCTTTTGTTCGGATACCCTTCAGCATACTTATTTGTAAAGATACTCCCCATAGCCTCCATTACTGCAGGAAA
>JAADEQ010000105.1 GCA_013153345.1 Campylobacterota bacterium
GAATCCTGTTCCTGAGTGGTTAAATGATAAGAATATAAGAGCAGAAGATATTGTCTATAAAGGTGACTTGAAGAAAAAAGATATATAATTTCTAGATGGATATATTTAAATTTTGGATTGGATTAGCTGCTTTTATAATTATAGTAGCAGGTATAAAGCTTGCTACTACTTTGTTAGTTCCTATCTTACTATCAATATTTATTGCTAGTGTTGCTGCACCTTTAGTCTCATGGTTGGAAGAGATAGGCTTTAATAGAGCTATAGCCTTTTTGGTAGTTTTATTGATTGTGGTATTAATCTTATCGGGCTTTGGATATATTATCTTATCCTCTGCTGATGAGTTTGTAAATAATATTCCTCTTTATACTCAGCGAATTGATATTTTGTTAGAGTCACTAAAAAATGTTTTGAAAGATTTTGGAATCAATTTGGATATAAAAGAGATTAAAACGCTTTTGGATTTGGAGAATATTTTAGGAGTATTAGGGGAGCTCTTAAAGGCATTGAGTAAAATCCTCTCTAAATCACTGCTTATATTTTTAGGAGTTATGTTTATATTGGTAGATATTCCAAATCTAAAGGCCAAATTAAGAGTTATTACCCAAAATAAAGACTCCTCAAATAACCCTTTTGAGACCTTTTCTTATAAGGTAAATAAGTATCTCTTTTTAAAGACTCTAATTAGTTTAGCTACTGGTCTATCAATAGGGATAGGGTTGTATTTTTTGGGTGTAGATTTTGCTCCTTTATTGGGATTGATTGCATTTTTGCTAAACTATATTCCAGCAATTGGCTCTATTATTGCAGCAATTCCAGCTATTATTGTCTCATTGGCTGGAGCTGACCCAATGGTTACGATATGGGTTATTGTTCTTTATTTAGCTGTTAATATGCTCTTTGGAAATATATTAGAGCCAAAAGTTATGGGAGATGGATTAGGGCTATCAGTATTGGTTGTATTTTTATCACTTCTATTTTGGGGTTGGGTATTTGGAGCAGTTGGAATGTTTTTAGCTGTTCCTCTTACAATGACTATTAAGCTTGCGCTTGAGCAACATCCAAAGACAAAACTATTTGCTTTTATGTTGGGTAGTTATAAGAGTAAAAAATGACTCGTTGATTGAACTAAAAAGAAGTGGTGGCCCGGGACGGAATCGAACCGCCGACACAGGGATTTTCAGTCCCTTGCTCTACCGACTGAGCTACCGTGCCATTTTTGAAGCGATGAAATTTTATCTAAATAAACTTAAAATAAAATTAAACTACAAATTTTTTATGAAATTTTTAAAGCTATCTCCTCGATGGGCATATGATTTAAACTGGTCTAGGCTTGAGGCAGCAGGGGAGAGTAGTGCAATTGTATCTTGGGTATGGAGTTTATCTATTTTTTTTAGAGCCTCTTCTAAAATATTGGCTTTATAACACTCTATACTATTTTTTTCACTTAGCCTTTTTATTTTGGAGGCATTAGAGCCGATTGCAAATATTTTTAGATTATAGTTTTTAAGCTCATTAAAAAAGTCATTTAAATCCACTCCTTTATCATCCCCTCCCAAAATTAATAGAATCTCTTTATCTTTAAATATCTCAACTGCTTTTAGGGTTGCATCGATATTTGTAGCTTTTGAGTCATTAATCCATACTCTATTAAATCTATCAATAATCTTTTCTTGGCGATGAGCATCTAATTTAAAGCTATTGATTAAATTGTAATCTACTTCATCAAAGAGAGCTTTAGTAACTGCTAAAGATAGCATTGCATCTAATAAAAATGCTCCTTGAAAATCTATTTTTGAAGGCTCTATATTGAAAAACTCTTTTATATCTTCAATATTTTCATACTCAACTATCCAAGCATCACTTTTTGGAAGAGGTAACCCTTTTGGAATAAGAGCCAGTTCTCCCTCTTCCATAAGCTCTAGAGGGCGTAGTTTATCTTTTATATACTCTTTTGTAGAGCCGTGCCAGCTTATATGGTCAGGAGTGATTGGAAGAAGAAGATATATATTTGGCTTTGCATATTTGGTGTGGTGGAGAGTAAAAGAGCTAGTCTCTAAAACCCAAATAGGAGCTTTGGGGTTTAGATTTGCTAGAGGTGTTCCAATATTTCCTCCACTAACTGCACCTTTGCTTTTTAGAAGGTGGGTTAACATTTGAGTTGTGGTGGTTTTGCCATTTGTTCCACTAATCCAGATGGAAAAGGGTGGATTTGGAAGTGCTAGTGGTGAGTTTGGAGCTAAAAAGAGGTCATACTCACTAAATAGATTATTAGCCTTTTTAATTAGGGGATGGTTTGGAGGAATAGATGGAGTTGGAACCTCTATTTCAAAATTGCTACTTTCAAACTCAGTTGATGGGTAGATTATATTATTATTTGAATCAGTAGTTGTTGTGGTGGTATTATCATCAAAAAAGATGCATCCTCCTCCCAAATAGGATGCTATTGCCTTAGTTGTCTTTCCATATCCAAATAGGGCTAATTTATCTTTTTGCATTATCTAATCTTTAGAGTAATTAGTGCTACTAGATTTGCTAATAGGGCAATCATCCAAAATCTAACAATAATTTTATTTTCAGGCCAGTTTTTCATCTCAAAATGGTGATGAATTGGAGCCATTAGAAAGATTCTTTTATGTCTTAGTTTATAGCTTCCAACTTGTAGCATTACTGATAGAGTCTCAATTACAAAGATAATTCCAATTAGAATTAGTAAAACTTCACTCTTTGCTAAGATTGCTAAATATCCCAAAAATGCTCCAATACTTAAGGAGCCAGTATCTCCCATAAAAATCTCTGCAGGATAGCTATTATACCAAAGAAAGGCAAATAATCCTCCAGCTAAAGCTGCTGCAATAATTACTACCTCTCCTACTCCTTTGATATTTGGAAGGAGAAGATATTTAGAAAATATTGCATGCCCTATTATATATACAATTACCCCTAGGGTAGTTAGAGCAATAATAGTTGGCACAGTTGCTAATCCATCAAGCCCATCTGTTAAGTTAACTGCATTACTAGAGGCAATCATTACCAATACCCAAAAAGGAATTGCAAATACTCCCATATCAAAGAGAGGATTTTTGATAAAAGGTAGATAGAAAGTGGTAGGAAAATCTGGGGCTAGATATAAAAGTAGGGCTACAATAAAAGATATTAGTATCAAAAGCCCCATTTTCCCTTTTGCACTTAATCCTTTAAGGTTATCTCCACTCAATACTTTTCCAAGGTCATCTTTTAATCCTACAAGTGCAAATCCAATAAGAGTGATAAATGCTCCAATAACATATATGTTATCAAGCTGCACCGTTAAAAGAGATGCTACTATTGTGGAGAAGATAAATATTGCTCCTCCCATTGTTGGGGTATTTTTTTTATCTTGATGGTTTGGAACATATTTATTAATTGGCTGTTTTGTCTTTTTTGACCTAGCCCATACTATATATTTTGGAATAAGATACATTGTTAAACAAAAGCTAACAAAAAATGCAATAGCTGCACGTACTGTTATATATTGAAATAGGTTTATCCCAAAAAATTCATACAGATAGTATACCATTTACCAAACTTTCAACTTTTTATGATATTTTACTAAAAAAAATTTAAGTTACTATCTAATTATTTCAAAAGGAAAGAAAGTTATGGCTAAAAAAGCGATTTTAATTATAACAGATGGGATTGGTTATAAGCCAAACTCAAAAGCAAATGCATTTGAAGCTGCTAAAAAACCTACATATGATTATCTTTTTAAAAATGTGCCTTGGACTTTGATTTCAACTTATGGGAATAGTGTTGGCCTTCCAGAGGGTCAGATGGGAAATAGTGAGGTTGGTCATATGAGTATTGGGAGTGGAAGGGTTTTATATCAAGATTTAGTTAAAATCTCTTTGGCCCTAAAAGATGGCTCTTTGGCAAAGAGCAAAGATTTAGGAGAGTTTTTTAGTAAATCTAATGATATTCATATTGTTGGTTTGGTTAGTGATGGAGGGGTTCACTCCCATATTGAGCATATTATTGGGTTGGCAAAGATAGCTAAAGCGAATGGAAAGAGGGTTTGGATTCATGTAATTACTGATGGAAGAGATGTCTCTCCAACCTCTAGCTTGAGTTATATTAAGCAGTTAAAAGAGATTGTAGATAGTGATATAAAAATCGCTTCAGTTGCTGGAAGATACTATACAATGGATAGGGATAATAGATGGGAGAGGGTTAAGAGAGGTTATGATGCTATGGTTTTTGCAACTCCAAAGAGCTCTTTGGATATTGAGGAGTATATAGAGCAAAGTTATAAAAAAGATATTACAGATGAGTTTATTGAACCCGTGGCATTTGAGGGGTATGAGGGGATGAAGGATAAAGATGGAGTTATAATGGCTAACTTTAGAAGTGATAGAATGAGAGAGATTGTTACAGCATTAGGAGAGAGAGAGTTTGATAAGTTTGATAGAAAAGATATTAAGTTAAATATTATTACTATGACTCAATATGATAAGAGCTTTGATTATCCAATTTTATTTCCAAAAGAGCCCCCTTCTAATACATTAGCAGAGGTAATTAGTAGAAATAATCTCTCTCAGCTCCATACTGCAGAGACTGAGAAGTATGCTCATGTTACATTCTTCTTTAATGGAGGGATTGAGGAGCCTTATGAGAATGAGAGTAGGGTATTGATTAATAGTCCTAAGGTTGAGACTTATGATATGCAGCCTCAAATGTCAGCTCCTGAGGTTGGAGATGCAGTAGTAGAGGGGATAGAGAGTGGATATGATTTTATTGTGGTAAACTTTGCAAATGGAGATATGGTTGGTCATACTGGTAATTATGAGGCGGCTATAAAAGCAGTTGAAGCGGTTGATAAGGAGATTGGAAAGATTTTAGAGGCTGCAAAAGGTAAAGATTATAATATTGTAATTACCTCAGACCATGGAAATTGTGAAGAGATGGTTGATAGTAATGGGGAACCTCATACTCAACATACAATTGGAGATGTCTTTACATTTGTTATCTCTCCTAAGGTTAAGGAGTTAAAAGAGGGGGGGAGATTGAGCAATATTGCGCCAACAATTTTGGAGTTAATGGAGCTTGAGGTTCCAAAAGAGATGGATGAGAGTTTAATTAAAGCATAAAAGGAGAAAGAATGAAATTTAGTGGAAAGAATGTTTTAGTAACTGGAGCTAGTAGAGGAATTGGAGCAGAGATTGCAAAGGTTTTAGCCGATTTTGGATTGAAGGTGTGGATTAACTATAGAAGTAGTGATGAGGAGGCAAAGAGGGTTGAAGAGGAGATTAGACAAAAGGGAAAAGAGGCAAGAGTTATTAAGTTTGATGTTAGTGATGAAGAGGCATTTGTTGAGGCAGTAAAAGAGATACTAAAAGAGGATGGAGAGCTTAGCTATTTGGTAAATAATGCAGGAATTACTAAAGATAAGCTTGCAATTAGAATGAAGGCTGATGAGTTTATGGAGGTTATTGAGGCTAATTTAAAATCTAGCTTTATTGGATGTAGAGAGGCTTTAAAAGCAATGAGTAAAAAGAGGTTTGGAAGTGTGGTAAATATTGCAAGTATTGTGGCAGAGAGTGGAAATGCTGGACAGACAAACTATAGTGCAAGTAAAGGTGGAATGGTTGCGATGACTAAATCATTTGCTAAAGAGGGAGCAGCAAGAGGGGTTAGATTTAATGCTATAACTCCTGGATTTATTGCAACTGATATGACTGATGTATTAAAAGATGAGATTAAGGAGAGTTTTATTAAAAATATTCCTCTTGGAAGATTTGGAGAGCCAAAAGAGGTTGCAGATGCAGTTGCTTTTTTATTAAGTGACCACTCAAGCTATATTACTGGTGAGACTCTAAAGGTTAATGGAGGGATGTATATGTAGAGCTTATGGCTCTACGCTAGCTCTTTTTCTATTATAGGTAGAAGTTTATTTTTTATCTCATTAAATGTCTTAATAAACTCATTATAATCTTTCCCATCTGGGTCTTTAAATGGGATATGGATATGTTTAATTGGCTTTGGAAATGATGGGCAGTTTTTATTGGCATTATCACATACACTTACTACCAAATCAAAATCTTCATCAATAACCTCTTTTATATCTTTGGAGTAGTATCTATTATCCCAACACCCTTTTTCAATTAATATCTTTTTTGCATTTGGATTTACCTCTTTTTTGGCATCTACACCGCTGCTTTTTGCCTCTATATTGGGAAGATATCTATTAATTAGAGCTTCAGCTATTATACTTCTGCAACTATTGCCTGTGCAAAGGATTAAAACTCTTTTCATTTGCTACCTTTTTTATAAATATTATACATAATTTTTGTATAATATCAGAAAAACTAAGGGTTTAAGATGAGATTGGATAATGAAAAAGAGAGCTCATATGTAGAGGATAGAAGGGATAGAGGAATAAGTGGTGGCGGTTTTGGAGGGTTTATTAGTGGGGCTGGAAATATTGGAAGATTAATAATGTTATGGCCTATTATTAAACCTCTTCTTAGAACCAAGTTTGGGTGGATAATAATAGCTATTGGAGCACTTTTATATTTTGGTAACCCTTTGGGATTTTTTAGTGGAGATGTTAAGAGTGGTGGTGCTAAGGCTAGTGATGAACAAAAGGTATTTATTAGTAAAGTATTAAAGACCACAGAAGATGTTTGGGAGAGGCTTTTGCCTAAATATGGAATTAGGTATAAAAAGCCCTATTTAGTGTTGTTTAGGGGACAAACTACTAGTGGGTGTGGATTTGCAAGTGCTCAAACAGGGCCTTTCTACTGCCCAGCAGACCAAAAAATCTATTTAGATTTAAGCTTTTTTGATGAGTTAGAAAGAGAGTTTGGTGCTAAGGGTGATTTTGCAAAGGCTTATGTGTTAGCTCATGAGGTTGGCCACCATATCCAAAACTTAATGGGGATTTTGGATAAAATTCACTATTTGCAAGAGCAAGCACTGCGTAGAGGAAATAAGACTCAAGCTAACCATCTTCAAATTCCAGTAGAGCTTCAAGCAGATTGTTTGGCAGGAGTTTGGTCTCACTATGTAAAAAAATATTTAGAGCCTGGAGATATTGAAGAGGCGATGAATGCAGCAGCTCAAATTGGAGATGATATGATTCAAAAGCGCTCCCAAGGATATGTTGTACCAGATAGCTTTACTCATGGAACCTCTAAACAAAGAGTTTATTGGTTTTTAAGGGGATATAAGAGTGGAGATATAAGGTCATGTGATACCTTTAAGGAGCTATAGACTCCTTTTTCTTCTATTCTATTTCTATCTTCTACTAGAATTTCTATTTTGCAAAGTTCTTTATAAATATATTTTATTTTGAAATATATATTCTAGAAATATTTCACATATGGTTTACTCTTTTTAGATAAGATATTTTATTTTAGCTAAAGGAGCGAAGATGAGAAATAGAATTGGGAAGCTAAATATCTCAGTTGGGCTTTTGGTAATGGCTGCATTTATGGCATATGGGTTTTGGCTAATTTATATGAGAGATTTTCACCCTAATAAAGAGGCTTGGATTGCAGCAAGTGATATGGGAAAACATTTTGAATCTAGAATTGCTCATGTGCATGGAAATCTATTTAGTATTATTAATATAATATATGGATATTTGATTTTAACTCTGCCTATTCCATCAGGTTATGCAAAGTTAGCTTCAATCTTTGCGCTTGGAGGTTTATTAATGCCTTTAGGGATTTTAGCTGAGGCTCATTTTGGAGCACCCTATTATTTAGTGTTGGTTGGGGCTATCTCAATTATTTTGGCTACTTTAACTTTGGCAATAGGGGTATTGAGATTAGAGGAGTAGTTTTTTATACTTTTTTGAAATTTTTGAAAAAATTTGATTTTTTTTGAAAATATAGAGTTGTTTAATAAAACTTTAAGGTTTTATTATATATAATTCCACGCACCTCAAGAGAGGAAAAGAGAAAGAAAGATGGTTGCTGGTGTAGCTCAGCTGGCTAGAGCAGCTGATTTGTAATCAGCAGGTCGGGGGTTCAAGTCCCTTCACCAGCTCCACTAAATTTAAATATCAGTGTTTGACCAGTTTGGGGTGAGATACTCAAGTGGCCAACGAGGGCAGACTGTAAATCTGCTGGCTTTCGCCTTCGGAGGTTCGAATCCTCCTCTCACCACCATTAAGTATGCGGGTGTAGCTCAGTTGGCTAGAGCTCCTGCCTTCCAAGCAGGTTGTCGCCGGTTCGAGTCCGGTCACCCGCTCCAAGAAAACTGGGAGCTGAGTTTTCTATCTATATTTTATATTTATATATGTTAATATAGTTGCTACTCATTCCCACAAATAATCAATCATTGATATTTAAGTTTATTGGAGTTGTAGTTTGTTATTGCCCAGATAGCTCAGGGGCAGAGCACTTCCTTGGTAAGGAAGAGGTCGGCGGTTCAAATCCGCTTCTGGGCTCCAGAGGTGGAGAAGAGTATAACTATAATCTGGTTACACTCTTGTCCATCTATCAATGGCAAATTTACTTAAAGTAATTTTTGGTATAATGCCACGCGTAATTTAAAGCTATAAAGTAGGAGTAAAAAATGGCTAAAGAAAAATTTGAGCGTACCAAACCGCACGTTAATATTGGTACAATCGGTCACGTTGACCATGGTAAAACAACACTAACTGCAGCAATTACAGCTGTTCTTGCAACAAAAAACAATGCTGAATTTATGGATTATGATCAAATCGATAATGCTCCAGAAGAGAGAGAAAGAGGTATTACAATTGCAACTTCTCACGTAGAGTATGAGACAGATAAGAGACACTATGCTCACGTTGATTGTCCAGGGCACGCAGACTATGTTAAGAATATGATTACTGGTGCTGCGCAGATGGATGGAGCAATTTTAGTTATTGCTGCAACTGATGGTCCAATGGCGCAAACTAGAGAGCATATTCTTCTTTCAAGACAAGTTGGTGTTCCATATATTGTAGTTTTCTTAAATAAAGAGGACCAACTTGATGAGGAAGATAAAGAGGAGATGCTTGAGCTTGTTGAGATGGAAGTTAGAGAGCTTCTAAATGAGTATGAGTTCCCAGGAGATGATACACCAATTATTTCAGGTTCAGCTTATCAAGCTCTAGAAGAGGCTAAAAAAGGTCAAATTGGACCATGGAGTGAAAAAATCTTACAACTTATGGATGCAGTTGATGAGTATATCCCAACTCCAGAAAGAGATACAGAAAAAGATTTCCTAATGCCAATTGAGGATATCTTCTCAATTCAAGGTAGAGGTACAGTTGTTACTGGTAAGATTGAAAGAGGTAAAGTTTGTGTTGGTGATGAGGTAGAGATTGTTGGTCTTAAAGATACTCAAAAGACAACTGTAACTGGTGTTGAGATGTTTAGAAAAGAGATGGATTGTGGAGAGGCTGGAGATAATGTTGGAGTACTTTTAAGAGGTACTGCAAAAGAGGATGTACAAAGAGGTATGGTTCTTTGTAAGCCAGGCTCAATCACTCCACACACTAAATTTGAGGCAGAAGTTTATGTTTTAACAAAAGAGGAAGGTGGACGCCATACACCATTCTTTAACAACTATAGACCACAATTTTATGTTAGAACAACAGACGTTACAGGTTCAGTTACTCTTCCAGAGGGAACTGAGATGGTAATGCCTGGAGATAATGTAAAATTAAATGTAGAGTTAATTGCACCAATTGCTCTTGAAGAGGGAACAAGATTTGCTATCCGCGAGGGTGGTAGAACTGTTGGTGCTGGAGTTGTAACTAAGATTATTGAATAATTAAAGGCAGCTTTGGCTGCTTTTTTATAGATTGGAGATAAGATGAGAGAGATTATCCATCTAGGATGTACAGAGTGTAATAGAAGAAACTATCACACTACCAAAAATAAAAAGACTATGTCTCAAAAGTTAGAGTTAAAAAAATATTGTAAGTGGTGCAAAAAGCATACACTTCATAAAGAGATGAAGCTTTAAGCTTTCTCTCTTTAAAATTATAATATAGGCCAATAGCTCAGTTGGTAGAGCACTGGTCTCCAAAACCAGGTGTCGGGGGTTCGAGTCCCTCTTGGCCTGCCATAAAGGGTAGATATGAGTAAAATTAATAACTTAATAGAGTTTTTAAAAGAGGCAAAAGCTGAACTTGATAAGGTTATTTTTCCAACAAAACAGCAAGTAAAGCAAGCATTTATTGCGGTTGTGATAGTTGTATCTGTGGTTGCAGCATATTTAGCTCTAATTGATCTATTGATGTCAGCTATTGTTGGTAGCATTTTAAAAGGTTAATAATGGCACATCAATGGTATGCGATTCAAACATATGCTGGAAGTGAGCAAGCGGTTAAAAGAGCAATTGAGCAGATGAGAGAAGATTATCATCTAGAGGATAAAATTGATAAAGTTGTTGTTCCAACTGAAGAGGTAATTGAGGTTAAAAAGGGTCAAAAGAAGATTACTGAAAAATCTCTATATCCAGGATATGTTTTTGCCCATATAGATTTGGATACTGATTTATGGCATAAGATTCAATCTTTGCCAAAAGTATCTAGATTTATCGGGGAACAAAAGACTCCAACTCCTTTAAGTGAGGCAGATATTAAAGTTATTTTAGAAAAGATGGAGAAGAAAGCTCCACCAAGACCAAAAGTAGATTTTGAAAAGGGTGAGATGGTAAGAATTACCGAAGGTCCTTTTGCTAACTTTACTGGTGTGGTTGAAGAGTATGATTTAGACCACGGCAAGTTAAGGTTAAATGTATCTATTTTTGGTAGAAATACTCCAGTAGAGATTCTTTACTCTCAAGTTGAGAAAATCATTTAATTTCAATATAAGGAAGTAGGAAATGGCTAAGAAGATAGCTGATAAGTTTAAGCTAATGATTCCAGCAGGGCAAGCTAATCCATCACCTCCAGTTGGTCCAGCATTGGGTCAAAGAGGTGTTAATATTATGGAGTTTTGTAAAGCTTTTAATGAAAAGACAAAAGATAAGATGGGATTTAAAATTCCAGTTGAGATTACGGTTTATACAGATAGAAGCTTTACATTTGTAACAAAGCAACCACCTGCAACAGATTTAATTATGAAAGAGGCAGGTATTAAAAAAGGTAGTGATAATCCACTTTTAAATAAAGTTGGAAAGATTACTAAAGAGCAGTTGATGAAAATAGTTGATATTAAAATAGAGGATTTAAACACCAACGATAGAGAGCAGGCTGCAAAGATTATTGCAGGAAGCTGCAGAAGTATGGGTGTTGAGATTGTAGATTAATCTTTACCACTAGATTTAAAAGAAGTGGGAGCAAATTTAGGCGGAGAGAAGAGAAATGGCAAAAAAGTTAAGTAAAAGAAAAAGAGCATTACTTGAAAAGATAGATAAGAATAAAATTTATTCAGTAAAAGAGGCAGTAGAGAAGGTAAAAGAGCTTCAATCAGCAAAGTTTGATGAGACGGTTGAGATTGCATTAAATTTAAATGTTGACCCAAGACATGCAGACCAGATGATTAGAAGCTCAGTTGTACTTCCTCATGGAACTGGAAAAGATGTTAAAGTTGCTGTTTTTGCAAAGGGTGAGAAGATTGATGAGGCAAAAGCAGCAGGAGCTGATATTATTGGTGATGATGAGTTATTAAAGAAGATTCAAGAAGGACAAATTGATTTTGATATTGTAATTGCAACTCCAGATATGATGGGAGTTCTTGGTAGAGTAGCAAGAATTTTGGGACCAAAGGGTCTTATGCCAAACCCAAAAACTGGAACAGTTACAATGAATATTGCAGAAGCTGTTAAAAATGCAAAAGGTGGACAAGTTAACTTTAGAACCGATAAAAAAGGTAATATTCACGCTGGAATTGGAAAAGCAAGCTTTGACGCTCAAAAGCTTGAAGAGAATCTAAAGACATTTATGGAAAAAATTAATAAATTAAAGCCAGCAAGTGCGAAGGGTAGATATATTTTAAATGGGGCTTTATCTTTAACAATGAGCCCATCAATTAAACTTGATACTCAAGAGCTAATGGAGATGAGATAATTTAGAGTTTTAATCTTAGGCTGAAGACAATGGGGGCCTTTTGGCTTAAATTGGAATCTTCCAGGCTAAGGCACTCCACCTTAGCTTCCCTGTTGTAGAGGTCTGAAAGGAGAAAAGAGCAAATGACCAAAGAGCAAAAGAGGCAATTAGTTGCTGAATTGACTGATGCATTTTCTGGGGCAAATGCTATTGTAGTTTGTGACTACAAAGGCTTAACTTGCCAAGAGCTTGAAAAGGTTCGTCAGCTTGCTGCTGAGAATGAGGCAAAAGTTAAGGTTGTAAAGAACAAACTTGCAATGCTAGCTTTTAAAAATGCAGAGGTTGAAGGCCTTGAGCTAAAAGATACAAATCTTTTGGTTTGGGGTGAGGACCAGATTGCTACTTGTAAAGTTGCTGATAAAGCTGCAACTGAGTTTAAAGGTAGATTTGTTATCAAATCTGGTGCCCTTGAGAAAAAAGCTGTTGATTTGGCAACTATTGAAGCTATGGCTAAATTGCCAAGTCGTGATGAGCTTATTGGTATGCTTCTTAATGTATGGCAAGCTCCAATTAGAAACTTCACAATTGGGCTTGATGCATTAAGAAAGAAACGTGAAGAAGAAGCTTAAAATAAAAATAGAGTAAAGGAAGGATAAAAGATGGCGTGTACTAAAGAAGATGTTTTAGAGTATATCTCAAATCTATCGGTTTTAGAGTTAAGTGAACTGGTAAAAGAGTTCGAAGAGAAGTTTGGTGTTAGTGCTCAAGCAACAGTTGTTGCAGCTGCTCCTGGTGCTGCAGGTGGTGCAGAAGAGGAAGAGAAGACAGAATTTGATGTTGTATTAACTGGTGCTGGACCTAAGAAAATTAATGTTATTAAAGTTGTTAGACAAATTACAGGTCTTGGACTTAAAGAGGCAAAAGCTGCAGTTGAAGAGACTCCAACTACAATTAAAGAGGGAGTTTCTAAAGAGGAAGCTGAAGAGATTAAAAAACAACTTGAAGAGGCTGGTGCATCTGTTGAACTTAAATAACTCTTCTTCCCCTTTTGGGGATAAATTATTAATCGCATGCGAGTGAAGGTATCTCTAATAATTGGTAAAAATATCTTAGCAGTGTTAAAAAGATTTATCTATTGTTAGGGGTGTCTTATACCTACTCCAAACCAATTTATATAAGGTTGTGCTATGTTAAACTCCTTACACCATGGAAATAGACTAAGAGTTGACTTTTCAAAGACTAAAAAAGAGATTGAGATTCCAAATCTATTACAACTTCAACAAAATAGTTATGATCAGTTTTTAATGCTAAATGCAAAGGATAGAAGCAATAGTATTATTGAAAAGACCTTTAAGAAGGCTTTTCCAATTCATGACCAGCAAAATAGAATTACGCTTGAGTATCTTGGGAGTGAGATTATTCCTCCAAAATATACTCTAAGAGAGTGTATTGATAGAGGGCTTACATATTCAGTTTCGCTAAAGCTAAATATTGGATTAAAAATCTGGAATAGAGATGAAAAGACGGGTGAGAAGCTGGATGTAAAAGAGGAGAAGACTCAACATATCTATGTTAGAGATATTCCTCTAATGACAGATAGAACCTCGTTTGTAATAAATGGGATTGAGAGAGTTATTGTAAATCAGCTTCATCGAAGCCCTGGAGTTATTTTTAAGGTTGATGAGAGTAATACTGCTTCAAATAAACTTATATATTCAGCTCAAATTATTCCAAATAGGGGTGTTTGGCTCTATTTTGAGTATGATGCAAAAGATATACTTTATGCAAGAATTAATAAGAGAAGAAAGATACCAATTACAATTTTGCTTCGTGCAATTGGATATACAAAAGAAGAGATTATAAAAATTTTTTATCCTACTCAAAAGATTATTGTAAAGGATAATAGATTTTTAACCAAGTTTGACCCAGAAAGATTGAAGGGTAGAGCTAACTATGATATTAAAGATGAAGATGGAAATATTATTGTTGCAGCAGGTAAAAGAATTACAAAAAGAAAGCTAGACCAGTTAAAAGAGAGTGGTTTAGAGTGGCTTGAGTATCCGGTTGAAGAGCTAATGGAGCGCTATCTTGCTAAAGCAATTATTGATAAAGAGAGTGGAGAGGTTTTATTTGATGCAGTAACTCCGTTGGATGAGAATAAGCTTAAAAAGATTATTGAGCTTGGGATTACTGAGTTTGAGATTGCAGATGATTTGGCTGAGGAGAGTGATGCATCAATTATTAAGGCTTTTGCAGCTGAGCAAGAGAGTTTGAGGCTTTTAAAGCAGAGTGAAGGAATTGAGGATGAGAATGATTTAGCAGTTCTTAGAGTCCATAAGGTTATGCGCCCAGGTGAGCCAGCAACAATTGAGCAAGCAAGAGAGTTTTTATATGACCTATTTTTTAATCCAGAAAAGTATGATTTAACTGAAGTTGGGCGTATGAAGATGAATCATAAGCTTGATTTAAATACGCCAGAGTATGTAACGGTTTTAACAAATCAAGACTTAGTTAGTACTATTAAGTATCTAATTAAAGTAAAAAAGGGTATTGGTCATATTGATGATAGAGACCATCTTGGAAATAGGAGAATCCGCTCAATTGGGGAGCTGCTTGGAAATGAGCTTCAAGCTGGACTTATTAAGATGCAAAAGGCAATTAAGGATAAGATGAGCACTCTTAGTGGCTCAATTGATGATATTATGCCAAATGATTTGATAAATTCTAAGATGATTACAAATATTATTTTAGAGTTTTTTGCAACAGGGCAGCTATCTCAATTTTTGGACCAAACCAATCCGCTTAGTGAGATTACTCATAAAAGAAGACTCTCAGCTCTTGGTGAGGGTGGACTTGTTAAAGA
>JAADEQ010000118.1 GCA_013153345.1 Campylobacterota bacterium
AAGAGCACTACTAATATTATAAAAAGAGCAAAAGGAGAGCTATGTTAGAAGATTGCCTTAATGAGCATATAGAGGTTGTTCAAAAAACAAAAGAGCTTCTTCCTTTAGTGGAGCAGGCTGCTAAGCTATCTTTAGAGGCTTTAGAGAAGGGAAATAAGATTTTGCTTTGTGGAAATGGTGGGAGTGCAGCTGATGCCCAACATATTGCAGCTGAGCTTAGTGGAAGGTTTAAAAAGCCAAGAGTTGCTCTTAGTGCAATTGCTCTAACAACTGATACCTCAGCTTTAACTGCAATAGGAAATGATTATGGATTTGAGTATATATTTGCAAGACAAGTAGAGGCACTTGCTAAAGAGGGGGATATCTTAATTGCAATATCAACTAGTGGCGATAGTCAAAATATAATTAATGCAGCTAAAAGAGCAAAAAAGATAGGGTGTAAGATTATAACTCTTAGCGGAAAAGGTGGAGGAGAACTAAAAACTCTTGGAGATATAAATATAGTTGTTGATTCAAATAATACTCCAAGAATTCAAGAGGTGCATATCTTAATAGGGCATATGATATGCGCTATTATTGATGAGAAAATTGGTTAATTATCCCCCTCCTACAAAGTGGAGTAGCTCTAATTTATCTCCCTCTTTTATTTGGTGAGTTGACCATTTATCCTTTTTTATAACCTCCATATTAATTGCTACTGCCATAACTTTATCTTCTACTTTTAACTCTTTTAGAAGTTGAGCTATAGTGATACTATTTTGAGTATTTATTGGTTGTCCATTTACTACTATTTTCATTTTGGCTTCTCTTTTTTGGGAAATTTTAACAAAATTTTATCAATTTCAAGTAAAATTAACATTATTTCTATAAAAGGTGTGATAAATGTCTTTTAAAGTAGCAAGTTTTATATTATTAACATTTTTTTTAACAGCTTGTAGTTCAAACTCTAAGCCAAAACCAAAACAACCAGATGCTCAAGTAATTGGAGTTGAGGTCGTTG
Organism: Campylobacterota bacterium; assembly: GCA_013153345.1. Taxonomy (GTDB): domain Bacteria; phylum Campylobacterota; class Campylobacteria; order Campylobacterales; family Sulfurovaceae; genus JAADEQ01. Next base: position 1,001 of record JAADEQ010000118.1, read on the forward strand.
AGGAGGTGGTTGATGCGCAACCAGTTGTTGTGGCTGAGAGAGTAGCAGTAGAGCAAAAGCCAAAAAAAGTAGCAGTCTCTCCTAAAAAAACATCTACAACTACACCCAAAAAAGCCACACCTGTAAAAAATGTTACTAAAAAAGAGACTCCTAAACCAAAGCCAAAACCTACTCCAAGGGTATCAACAGCAAAACAGACTCCTACCAAAAAGAGTACACCAGTAAAAAACTCTACTCCTAAAGTGACAAAGAAGAGTACCTCTTCTAAGAGCTCTAAAAGCTCTAGTAGCTCTAAAAAGAGGGTAAAGAGGAAACCGGTAAAAAAGGCTAAAAAGCCAGTAGTCTTAAAGCCTGAACCATTTAGTATTGAGAGAAATGAGGAGGACCCAGAGCTTTTAGGACCTCAAACTACTTTGGATAATCCTTTATTGGGTGGAGAGGAGTAATAAAAAGCTCATTATTTGGGCTTTTTGCGTAATTGTTTTTTAAAGGCTTCTTTATTCTCTATTCTACCTAGTTTATTTTCTATATTCCCATTTTATCGTTCTTCTTTTTTTGAAATTAATTTATATTTAAAGTTTTTTATCTTATAATTTGGAAAAGTAGCCCCATTATATGGGAAAATATAAAAATGGGAGTAGATTATGAAAAAAACCTTAATAGGAGCTTTAGTCTTTAATGTTTGGTTGTATGGAGGAGTTAGTGGAGTAGTATTTAAAGATTATAACTTAAATGGAGTAAGAGATAGTAATGAGGTAGGAGTAGCTAATATAGTAGTAGAAGCTTATGATGAAAATAATGTTAAGGTTGCTCAAGCTACTTCTTTAGAAGATGGAAGTTATAATTTAGATATAGCTAATGATGGAAAATATAGAATAGAATTTAATAATATTCCTTCAAATCTTAAGCCAGGCTCTGCAAAAGCACAATCTAGCTCAAGTGTGCAGTTTGTAGAGAATGGTGCTTCAAATGTTAATTTAAGTTTAATTAGTATTAAAGAGTATAATCCAGGTGAAGATAATGTATCAATAGCAGTGCCTACGATGCATCCTGGGGCATCGACAAATCAAACTGACATAGATAAGCAATTTGGAATAGTCTCTTTACCATATAGTGCTAGTGGAGATGCAAAAGGAGAAGGGGACTTAAATAATCCAGATTTTAATAAAGATGCTACCTTTAGTAAGATGGGAACCATTTGGGGAACTGGCTATCAAAAGGGAAGTGGGGTATTATATGCAGCAGCATTTTTAAAGCGCCATCAAGGTTTAGGAGAACTTGCAAGACCTGAAGTTGATGGTGGAGTACAAGATGTTGTGGTTGATGGAATATATTTAATGGATTATAGTGGAAGTGTAGGAGGAGAGTATTTAGGTGGATTTAAACTAAATGGAGTAACCCCTGCAAATGGAAATGGGGGAGTAATTAATTTAGGAAGTGTAAAAAGAGAAATTATTAGTGCAGAGGTTGATGATTCTCATCCATACGCATTAACTACAAGCACTTCTAATAATAGAAGTTTTGATGTAGATGCTTTTGATAAGGTAGGAAGAGTTGGGTTTGGAGATTTAGATATTGATGAGAGTGATAATAATTTATGGGTAATAAATTTAAACCAAGACTCTTTAATAAAAGTTGATATTACAAATTCAAAAGCATTAGCTACTAATGATACTATTGATGGCTCTTTAGTCTCACACTATAAAATAGATTACTCTTTAATTACTGATTGTAATGGAGAGCTTCATCCTTGGGGGTTAGAGTTTTATAATAATAAAGGGTATGTTGGAGTAGTTTGTGATGCTACTAGCACTAAAGATGCAAGCGATTTAAAAGCTTATATTTTGGAGTTTGATTCAACTAATCCAACTACTTTTAATTTAGTAAAGAGCTTTTCGCTAGATTATTTAAAAGAGACAAGCCAATTTTGGCTAGATGAAGGAGTTTGTGCGCTTGGCTCTGCAGGTAATTGGAACTATTGGGCTAAAAGTTGGGATGAGCTTGGTGATGCTTTGGGTCCAGATGCAGATGGAGCAGATAGCGCCGACTATGGCGCAGAGCGCGCTTGTCCTCAGCCAATACTTTCAGATATTACATTTGATAGTAATGGGGATATGATTGTAGGTTTTATTGATAGATTCTCATTGCAGCTTGATAGAGTAAACT
>JAADEQ010000083.1 GCA_013153345.1 Campylobacterota bacterium
TACCAAAAGAGCTGCTTAGCTTTCCAAATGTGATATATCTTGGAACCTTTTCTAAAGCTTATGGGCTTGGAGGTATGAGAGTTGGATATGGAGTTGCAAATAAAGAGTTAATAGAGCTTTTATATAAAGTAAGGCCTCCATTTAATATTACAACTCTATCATTAGTAGCTGCTATTAATGCTTTAGAAGATAAGGAGTTTGTTAGAAAAACTATTGCTCTTAATAAGGAGCAGATGAGGCGCTATATTGATTTTGCAAAAAAATATAATATTGAGTATATCCCTTCATTTACAAACTTTATTACCTATTTGTTTGATAATAAATATAACTCAACTACAATTGCTAATAATTTAATGAAAAAGGGGGTTATTATTAGAGATTTAGCAAGCTATGGATTAAATGGAGTTAGAATTACAATTGGAACACCAAAGCAAAATGATAGATTATTTGAGGTTTTATCAAGTGAACTTTAAGTTAAGATAAGATAGTTTTAAGTAATTAAAAATAGAGGGCATTTATGGATATTAAAAACTATTCAATTAATGAGTTAGAGGAGCTTGCAAAAAAGATTAGAGAAAAAATCTTAACTACGGTTAGTAAAAATGGGGGGCATCTTAGCTCCACACTTGGGGCAGTTGAATTAATAATTGCGATGCATTATGTATTTGATGCAAAAAAGGACCCCTTTATTTTTGATGTATCTCACCAAGCATATGCCCATAAGCTATTAACCAATAGATGGGATGAGTTTGATACATTGCGACAATTTGGCGGGATTTGTGGATATACTGACCCAAAAGAGTCAGAGTTTGATTACTATAAAGCAGGCCATAGCTCAACTTCAATCTCTTTAGCAGTTGGAGCTGCAAAGGCAATTAAGCTAAAAAACGAAAATAGAACACCTGTTGCTCTAATTGGTGATGGGGCAATGAGCGCTGGGATGGTATATGAGGCGCTAAATGAGCTTGGAGATAGAAAATATCCAGTTGTTATTATTCTAAATGATAATGAGATGTCCATTGCAAAACCAATTGGAGCTGTTAGTAGATATCTATCTAAGGGTATGGCTTCACCATTTTATCAAAAGCTAAAGAGCAAAGTAGAATCTATCTTAGAGCATATGCCTCAAAGTGCTACCTACTTAGCAAAGAGATTTGAGGAGTCTTTTAGATTAATTACTCCAGGTCTTCTATTTGAAGAGCTTGGAATTGAGTATATTGGACCAGTTGATGGGCATGACTTAGAGAGCTTGATTGAGACACTAAAGATTGCAAAAGAGCTTAAAAAGCCAGTTGTTGTTCATACTCAAACAACAAAAGGAAAAGGGTATAAGATTGCAGAAGGGCCGCATGAGCATTGGCATGGGGTTGGACCTTTTGATATAAAAACAGGAAAGCCTCTTAAAAAGAGCTCAAAAAAAAGTGCTACTGCAATTTTTAGTGAGCATCTATTAAAAAGAGCCACACAAAATAGCAAGATTGTTGGAGTAACTGCAGCAATGCCAAGTGGAACAGGGCTTGGGGCATTGATTGAAAAGTTTCCAGATAGATTTTGGGATGTAGCAATTGCAGAGCAGCATGCAGTAACTTCAATGGGGCCTTTAGCAAAAGAGGGATTTAAGCCATTTTGCGCAATTTATTCAACATTTTTGCAACGAGGGTATGACCAAATAATTCATGATATTGCCCTAATGGATTTAGGAGTTGTTTTTGCAATTGATAGAGCTGGAGTTGTTGGAGAAGATGGAGAGACTCACCAAGGAGCCTTTGATATAAGCTATTTAAGAGTTATTCCAAATATGCATTTAGCAGCTCCTTTTAATGAAAATAGCTTTAAAAAGCTAATTGATTTTGCAATTGAGTTTAATAGGCCACTTGCTATTAGATATCCAAGAGGAAGCTTTATGAGTGATGATTTTGAAGTGCCAGATTTTGAGCTTGGAAAATCGCATCTGCTTGAAGATGGAGAAGATATCTTATTTATTGGATATGGAAATGGGGTTGGAAGGGCAATTGAGACCAAAAAGCTTTTAAAAAAGCTAAATCCTGCAATTTTAGATTTAAGATTTGTTAAGCCTTTAGATAAAGATGCTTTAATAAATCTTGCTAAAAAATATAAAAAATGGTATATATTTAGCGATGGGGCTTATCTTGGAGGAGTAGCAAGCGCAATTTTGGAGCTTTTAGAAAAAGAGAATATTAAAGATATTAAGCTTGAGAGTTTTGAGTATAAAGATATCTTTATTCCTCATGGAAAAACAATTGATGTTGAAGAGTTTTTAGAAATTACGCCAGCTCAAATTGCTAAAAAAATTGAAAATAGTGAAAGGATATAGATGAAAGAGTATATTTTTACAAGTGAATCGGTAACTGAGGGCCATCCAGATAAGATGGCAGACCAAATTAGTGATGCAATTTTAGATTATATAATTGAGCGCGATAAAAAAGCAAGGGTTGCTTGTGAGACCTTAGTTAGCAATGGCTTTTGTATAATTACTGGAGAGTTAAAGACTACAACCTACGCTCCAATGCAAGAGATTGCAAGAGAGGTAATTCGCGAAATTGGCTATACAGATGCAACATTTGGATTTGATTATAGAAGTGCTGGGGTATTAAATGGAGTTGGGGAGCAAAGTCCTGATATAAATCAGGGAGTTGATAAGGATAGTGGAGAGATTGGAGCAGGAGACCAGGGGATGATGTTTGGTTATGCTTGCACTGAGACCCCTGAGCTAATGCCTCTTCCAATCTCGCTTGCTCATAAATTAACTGCAAAGCTGGCTGAAGTTAGAAAAAATGGAACCTTGCCATATTTGCGTCCAGATGGAAAGGCTCAAGTTAGTGTTTTATATAGAGGAAATAAGCCAGTTTCAGTAAAGACAATTGTAATTTCAACTCAACACGCCCCAGAGATTGAGCAAGCTCAATTAAGAAAAGATATTATAAAAGAGGTTATTGAGCAAGTAATTCCTAAAGAGATGATGAGTGATGATATTGTTTTTCATATCAATCCAACAGGAAGATTTGTAATTGGAGGGCCGCAAGGAGATGCTGGCCTTACTGGAAGAAAGATTATAGTGGATACTTATGGGGGAAGTTGCCCGCATGGAGGAGGCGCTTTTAGTGGAAAAGACCCAACAAAAGTTGATAGAAGTGGAGCATATGC
>JAADEQ010000004.1 GCA_013153345.1 Campylobacterota bacterium
CAGCAAAGTTTTTAAAAAGAGCTGTCTTTATCTTTTTTCCAACATTAGCTCTAAGATACTCACCCAAAATAGAATCTACATATTTAGTTAAAGTCAAAGCATCCAAAAAATACTCATTTGGGTCTTTGGAGTAACAAGTACCATGTTTCCAATACTCATGCTTATGTAAATTGCTCTTATAGCCTGGCATATAAATCTCCATCAACTCCATAACCTCTTTTGAGAGATTTAAATCAGGCAGTGCTGCCCATCTTCTTGCCTTATCAAGCTTTATAATCTCTTCACTCACTCCACAATATACATTATTTCGAGGCTGTGGCCAAAGACCATGTAAAACCAATCTATTCTTTCCAACCCCTCCATCTCTTTTACACTCTTTTCTATTGGAGTGAGTCTCACAAAATGAGTTATGCCACGAAAGAACCAAAATAGAATCAAGAGTTGTTTGCGCATTATCCTTTTTAAACAAAGAGCCCAAATCAAATATGCTCTCACCCCATAAAAATCCTATCAATATAAATAGAGCCAATATCTTTTTCATCTATCTCCTTTATAATAAAATGGCCCCTATTCTATCACAACTCTTATAAATATTTTTATATTCCCAAATATCTTTCTAAAATAATCTTTGCTGCAATAGAGTCTATTCTCCCATCCCTCTTTTGCTTAATCTTCCCTTTCATAAGCTCCTTTGCCTCATATGAGCTAAAGCTCTCATCTACATAATCAATCTCCATATCTAAATCAAGCTCTTTTACAAAATCTTTTATAATCTTACTCATCTCCTCCTCACTACTTCCACCCTTAGGGATTCCAACTACCACCTTATTAATCCCCCACTCCTCTAAAAGCTTTTTTAAATCTCTTACTGCTTGCTCTTTAGAGTGCACTCTAATAGCATTTTGAGGCAATACAATTGAGTTATCAAAACAAAATGCAACCCCAACTCTCTTTAGTCCAATATCAAGTGCTGCAATCTTTTTCAATACAACTCCCTTTTTAGTTGATTAATTCTTCTATTTGCTTTAATAATAGAGCTCTCTCTTATCTCACCTCTTTCCAAAAGCTCCCTTACAATCTCTATTAATCTATCCAGTTTAACTACTCTTTTAGGAGATACTTGATTTGCAAATAATAAAATATCAACTCCTGCATTAATAGAGTATTTAACCCTATCTCTTAAAGAGTATCTCTTAGCAATTGCCCCCATCTGCAAATCATCACTAATAACTACTTTTCTAAAGCCCAATTTTTTTCTTAATAGATAATCAACTACTCTTCTAGATAAAGAGGCTGGAAAAAGAGGGTCAAGCTTTTTATTATAAATATGGGCAACCATCACTCCATCAGCTTTATCTTTTAATTTAATAAATGGCTCTAACTCCTTTTCTCTCCATAAAGAGGTAACATCAACAAACCCAAAATGGGTATCCCCAAGAGAGCTCCCATGGCCAGGAAAGTGCTTTAGAGTAGTTGCAATCTTATAACGATGCATCGCATCTATAAAAATTGAAGCATACTTAATTGTATCTTCTGTATCTCCAAAGCTTCTTTTATACTTCACAATCACCTTATTATTTGGATTAATTGCCAAATCAACAACTGGCGCAAAATCTAAATTAATCCCCAAACTAGAAAGCTCTTTAGCCATCTGCAAATATACCCTTTTTGCAAACTCCTCCCCACGCCCAGCAACATCTTTTGGAGCAGGATAGGAGATATTAAACTTTATCCTCTGAACCAATCCACCCTCTTGGTCAACTGCTATTAGTGGCATCCTTCCACAACTCTTTAAAGAAGAGGTTAAACGCTTCAAACTTGCTCTATCTTTAAAATTCTTAATAGCACCCTTTTTAATAGGAGAGTTCTTAAACAAAATAACTCCTCCTAATCCTTGAGTGCAAACCTCTCTTTTAATACTATTTTCATCTCCATAAAAACCGAGCAAAAACATATTTGCAATTTGAGCATCGCTAACTTTAGCCTCTAATCCTATTCCCAAAAGTAAGAGTATAACAAATCTCTTCATTTTTTGCCTTTTTTAACCAGATTATACTATAATTTTACACATTTAATTTATATTAAAGCAGTATAATAAATCAAAAAAGGAAGAATATGGCAAACTTTTTTAAGCTTCTAATAACCTCATTGCTATTTATCACTTTTATAGATGCAAAAGAGAATAGCAAAATCTTAACTTTTAAAATCCCAACAATTGATGGAAAGACCCTAACCATTAAAGAGGCTAAAAATGGTTTGGAGTTTGAAGATTATAAAGGCAAAGTTGTTCTATTAGAATTTTGGGGAACCCACTGCCCACCATGTCTAATGTCAATTGAGCACTATAAAGAGCTAATGAATGAGTATAAAGACAAAGTTGCAATGATAGCTGTTGAGGTCCAAATGACTCCAAAGAGCAAATTAAAAGAGTTTGTAAAGTCAAAAAATATCAATTATGATGTGGTAGCTCAAGAGGATGCAACAGAGTTTATCCAATATGTAGCTGCAAGAGCGGGTTGGAGAGGAGCAATTCCATATCTATTAATCTTTGATAAAGAGGGAAATGTAATTGATATAAAAAGAGGATATGCTTCAAAAGATTATGTAAAGCAAGTTATTGAGTATGGATTAAATCCTCCAAAAAATACTAAAAAATAACCCCTCTCCCCTCTTTTTAGCTAATTGCCCTAATTTTACTCATATAAAAACTATTCATAATCTCTTCAAACTGATTATTTGAGCTAAACTCATACCCAAAAACATCCTTCCATAAACTATGCTCCTCCATACACATATAGAAAAATACATCCTTGTGCCACGGCTTAAATGAGTTATAGCAGTGACTAAACATCTCTAGTTTTGTTTTATAATCATATGTTCTTTTTCCATTAACCTCTCTCATTGGAATTTGAGTCACTTTTGTCTTTAGCTCTCTTTTATATAACTTTTTTAAAACCGATTTTATAAAGGTCAAAGTCCCCATTGAAACTAGAGCAACATATTTTGGATTAAACTCTTTAATTAATCTTTGATAGATTGCTCCATAATCTTCTAAATAACCTTCATATGCAATAATTGGATGAAAATGAAATCCAACCAAATTGCCCTTTGCTTCAATTTCTTTAGCCGCTTCAATTCTCTCATCCAAAGGGGCACAAGGATG
>JAADEQ010000142.1 GCA_013153345.1 Campylobacterota bacterium
TATCCCCTCAAAAATATCATCTACATTAATTTCTGCTTCGATACAATCTATTGGTAGAGTTTGATTTAAAGAAAAAGCGCCGATATATTCATATTTATTATTAATAAGCTTAAATTTCTCTACAATAGCAAAATTGTAATCTACTAAGAAATACTCTTTTATACCACTTTTTTCATAAAGCTCTTTTTTAATAGATTTATCCTTAAAAGCGGTTGATTTTGATAATACTTCAAAAATAGCACAAGGAGTAGAAGAGTTATTACAAAAAATCATAATATCTGGTTGGACTATATTAACTTGGTTATTAACTATTAGCTTTAAATCATAAGGAGCAATTCTTGGTTTGCAAGAGCTATCTTTGGTTAAGGTTTTAAGAAGATAAAAAATATTCCCTACCACATCTTGATGTTTAGCTGAAGCTCCTGCCATCATATAAATTTTTCCAAAGATTAACTCTACTCGCTCATTAGTGGTTTTATCAATTTGAAGATAATCTTCATAGGTATAATCTTCTAACTTTTTTGCTTCTTCCATTTACAATTCCTTGTTTCTAAATAGAGCCTTTTGCCCTAGTTTTAAAAATCTATTCTAATAATTCTTAGCATTTTGATACTCTGCAACCTCACTATCAACCATTGCATCAATCATTCTAACATATAAATCATTAATTAAATTTGGAGATAAATCAAGTTCAATCGCTTTTGCTCTAACTCTATTTATTACATCATCAATTCTATCTTTTGCTTTAATCTCCTCAATTGAGTTTTTAAAATGGGCAAGCTGCTTAACATATGCATTTCTTTTTGCAATGAGCTCTACAATCTTTTCATCAATCTTATCAATCTCACTTCTTACCTCATCAAGAGAGTTACACTTCTTAATATCCATATTTTTTATCTCCTAAAAATCTTTTTTAAAAATTATAACATTTTTAAATCTTATTCGTAAATTTTTAGATAAAATAATAAAAAATATTTTAAGAGGGTTACTAATGAGTAAAGAGTGCAAAAAAGCTTATATTACAACTCCAATATATTATGTAAACGATATTCCCCATATTGGGCATGCATATACCACAATAATTGCAGATATGTTAGCAATATACTCAAGACTAAGCGGGCTTGATACATTTTTTCTAACTGGAACTGATGAGCATGGGCAAAAGATTGAACAAGCTGCTAAAAAAAGGGGAAAAACTCCAAAAGAGTATGCTGATGAGATTAGCGCAAAATTCAAAGAGCTTTGGGATGAGTTTAAAATCACATATGATAAGTTTATTAGAACAACAGATGAGTACCATATAAAAGGGGTTCAAAAAGCGTTTGAGAAGATGTATCAAAAAGGAGATATATATAAAGGGGTATATAAAGGGCACTATTGTATTGGGTGTGAGACCTTTTTTACTCAAACGCAACTGGTAGATGGAGAGCTTTGTCCAGATTGTGGAAGAGAGACAACAATTGTTGAAGAAGAGAGCTACTTTTTTAGACTCTCAAAATATCAAGATAAGCTTTTAAAATGGTATAAAGAGAATGAAAAGTGCATCTTGCCAAAGACAAGAAGAAATGAGGTAATTAGATTTGTTGAAGAGGGGTTAGAAGATTTATCAATTACTAGAACTAGCTTTGATTGGGGAATAAAGCTACCAGAGTCTTTAAATGACCCAAAACATGTGATATATGTTTGGCTTGATGCGCTAATGAACTATCTAACGGCTCTTGGATATGGAACCACTGAAGATAAGCTTGATTATTGGCCAGCAAGAGTTCATCTAATTGGAAAAGATATTTTACGCTTTCATGCAATCTATTGGCCAGCATTTTTAATGAGTCTTGATATGCCGCTGCCAAAACATATTGCAACTCATGGCTGGTGGACAAGAAATGGCGAGAAGATGAGCAAATCAAAAGGAAATGTTATAAATCCAAAAGAAGTAGCAGATGCTTATGGGCTTGATAATTTTAGATACTTTTTAATTAGAGAGGTTCCATTTGGGGGAGATGGAGATTTTTCTCAAAGAGCTTTGATTGATAGAATCAATAACGATTTAGGAAATGATTTAGGAAATCTATTAAATCGTCTAATTGGAATGAGCTCTAAATATACAAATCAAGAGATTGATAGCTCTAATGTAGAAGAGTTTTATAAAGATGAGTTAGAAAAGGTAAATGAGCATATTGATAACTTAGAGCCACTACTTTTTGATATGCAGCTTCATAGATACTTAGAAGAGCTTTGGAAACCACTTGCAATTGCAAATAAGGCAATTGATAAATATCAGCCTTGGAACCTAATGAAAGAGGGAAAAACAAAAGAGGTTGAAGCGCTTTTAGGACTAATTGCAAATATTTTAGCAAAAGTTGCAATAATGCTACATCCTGTTATGCCAACAACTACCAAAAAGATTAGCGAGGCGCTAAATTTTGAAATTAATAAAGATAGCTTTAAGAAATATATAAAAGAAAAAGAGCTGCTTAATAAATTTACAATCAAAAAAATCCCTCCTCTCTTTCCAAAAATTGAAGAAAAACTTATGCCTGAGCCTCAACAAGAGCAAAAGCCAAAAAAAGAGCAAAAGAAAAAAGAAGAAAAAAGTGAGGGACTTATTACAATTGATGAGTTTTTTAAAGTTGATTTAAGGGTTGGAAAAGTCCTTGAGGCCCAAGAGGTTAAAAAGTCTAAAAAGCTACTTCTATTAAAAGTGGACCTTGGGGAGGAGAGACCAAGACAGATTGTTGCTGGAATTAAAGAGTGGTATAAGCCTGAGGATTTAATCAATAGCTATGTTTGTGTTGTGGCAAATTTAAAACCAGCAAAATTGATGGGGCTAGTTAGTGAAGGGATGCTGCTTGCAGCAAAAGATGAAGATGGGCTTAGTCTAATTCGCCCAGAAAAACCAAAAAAAGAAGGAACAAGAATCTCATAATGACAATAGAAAACCTAACAAATATAATAGATGCAAAAGTAGTAAACTCTCCTAAGGTTAAAAGGATAGAGTCTGCAACAATGTATCCTTCTAAAGTAGAGAGAGGAGACCTATTTTTTGCTACAAATAAAGAGTCAATTGATAAAGTAATCGAAAATGGAGCTTATGCAATTGTATCTGAAGAGGAT
>JAADEQ010000086.1 GCA_013153345.1 Campylobacterota bacterium
AAACTTTAGATATAAAGAGATTACTTACCATATCTATACCTCTGGAGTTAGTGCTATATTAATAATTGCAATTACGGCTTTTTTAGTTGGAATGGTAATATCTTATCAAGCTTCAGTTCAGCTTGCAAAGTTTGGAGCTGATATATTTGTTGTTGACACAGTTGCAATATCAATGACTAGAGAGCTTGGACCAATGATTACTGCAATTGTTATTGCAGGGCGTAGTGGCTCTTCTTATACAGCTGAGATTGGGGCAATGAAGTTAACCCAAGAGATTGATGCAATGAAGACAATGGGGTTTAATCCTTTTATATTTTTGGTGGTTCCAAGAGTAATTGCACTAATTATCTCTTTGCCACTTCTTAGTTTTTTAGCAGATATTATTGGAATATATGGAGGATTTATTGCGGCAAAGATGGAAGTTGGATTAAATGCTACTATTTTTATTAATAGGTTGTATGAGACACTAGATTTAAGACACTATATTTTAGGATTAATTAAAACTCCAGTCTTTGCATTAACTATTGCTCTAATTGGTTGCTTTAGGGGATTTTTAGTCTCTAATAATACTCAAAGTATAGGGCTTCAGACAACAGCTTCAGTGGTAAATTCTATATTTTTAGTAATTGCAATTGATGCAATCTTTTCAGTGGTATATACGGAGCTTGGATTATGAATGTAGTAGAGGTTAAAGATCTAGTAACCAAATTTGGAGAAAAGATTATTCACGATAACATTAGCTTTGAGGTTAAAGAGAAGAGTATATTTGGAATTTTAGGGGGGAGTGGTTCTGGAAAATCGGTCCTTTTAAAAGAGATTATTATGTTAATAAAGCCTTTTAAGGGTAAGATATATGTACTTGGAAAGGATATATGGAATCTCTCTTTAAGTGAGGCTTTGGAGCTTAAAAAGAAGTGGGGGGTTTTGTTTCAATTTGGAGCTCTTTTTACCTCTTTAAGGGTTGCTGAGAATATTGCTCTTCCTCTAAAAGAGTATACCAATTTCCCACAAGAGTTAATTGATGAGCTAGTTGTGAGTAAATTAAATTTAGTGGGACTTAATGCAGATGTTGGGGCACTATATCCAAATGAGCTTAGTGGAGGAATGGTAAAAAGGGCAGCCCTTGCTAGAGCTTTAATTTTAGAGCCAAAGATTTTGTTTTTGGATGAGCCAACTTCTGGCCTTGACCCTGTGAGTGCAAGAAAGTTTGATAATTTAATTACTAATTTAAATAGAGTACTTGGTGTAACGGTTATTATGATAACGCATGATTTAGATTCTATTTTTACTATTTTAGATGAGATGATTGTCTTATATGATAAAAAGATTGTAGCAAAAGGGAATTTGGAGCAGGTTTTAGAGTCTACTCACCCTTTTGTAGAAGAGTTTTTTAAGAATGAATATACAAAAGCAAGGTATTTAGAATGTATAACAAAATAAACTATACGATAGTTGGAGTATTTGTATTGTTATTTAGCGCTGGAGCTATATGGTTTGCTATATGGCTTGGAAAATATGATGAGAAGGAGAGATATAAATATTATAAGATATATTTTACCGAATCAGTTACTGGCTTAACAAAGGATTCAGCAGTAAAATTAAAAGGAGTAGATATTGGAAGGGTTGAGTCTATTAGAATAGACCCAAATGATATTAGTAGAGTTGAAGTTATTGTAAAGATAAAAGAGGATGTGCCAATAAAAGAGGATATGGTTGCACATTTAGAGCTTTTGGGAGTAACTGGTTTGCAAACTATTATAATTGAAGGTGGGAGCAATGAGGCAAGAGATTTGGTTGCAAAGGATGGAGAGTTGCCAGTTATTAAATCTCAACCATCTTGGTTTTATAAAACAAAAAGTAGTATAACTCAAATTGGTCAAGAGAGTAGTGAGCTATTAAAAAGGGTAAATATGCTCCTTTCGCCTCAAAATATCAATCGCTTTAATGAACTTTTAGAAAAGGCAATAGTTTTAGAAAAAAAGTCAATTGAAGGGATAGATGAGGCGATTTTAATGGCAAGAGATGTAAGAGTCTCGATGAAGGAGTTAAAGGAGAAGCTAGAGGTATCTATTAATAATTTCAATAGAATTGCAAAGAGCATATCAAAGGATTTAAAGAGGGTAAATAAGGAGATAATTCCTTTAATAAAGCGAATAAGAGTTGCTACTAACAATTTTAATAGAGCTATTGTTGAGATAGATAGAGGGTTAAAGAGAGGAGATTATAATCTAAAAAGAATTTTTGACCCTTTGATTGTTGATTTAAGATTGGTAACTGATGAGTTAAACTATTTTATAAGAGAAGTAGAGTCTAGTCCTAGCGATTTATTATTTGAGCAAAGAGAGATTAAAAGAGGGCCAGGAGAGTAGGGGATGAGAGGAGTTTTTAGTATAATTTTAGTAATATTTTTTGCAGCTTGTAGTGTAAAAAAGCTTGAGCCTTTAAAGCTTTATACTCTAAATATTCCAAAGGTTCAAAAAGTCTTGAACTCTCCTTATAAAAATAAGACTCTAAAGGTTGTCTACCCTTTAAGTATTGGAGTAAATTTGGGCTATAAGATATCTTATCTATATTTAAAAGATGGAGATGGAGGCTATTATGTAAACTCTCAATTTAAAGAGACCTTAAGCTATCAGCTTACTAGAATATTACTAGATACTTTAAGTCAAAGTGGATTATTTAAGAGTGTAGTTCCATATGATTCTGATATTATAGAGGATTTAAGGCTTGAGAGCACGGTATTTAGAGTAGAGCATCAAGTAAGAGAAGACAATAGCTCTTATGCAGTGGTTGATATTGAGTTTAGATTGGTTGATATGGAGAGTAGAGAGATTTTAAAAAGTAAAAGATTTAGATATACTAAGGAGTGCAAAACAACTGATGCAAAAGGATTTATTGAGGCTTTAAATGAGATTTTTGAAGAGTTAAGTCAAGATTTAATAGATTGGTTAAGGAGATAGTATGGCAAAAGCTTTTATTATAATTGGAGTTATTTTTATTATCTTTGGGTTGCTTCTTATGGTCTTTAAAGATATTAATCTTTTTAAGCTACCAGGTGATATATATATTGAAAGAGAAAATTTTAGATTTTATTTTCCAATTACGA
>JAADEQ010000101.1 GCA_013153345.1 Campylobacterota bacterium
GTAAAGCATCATAATAGTTTTGTTTACTCTCCATTATCTTCCTTAAAAAGAAGCTCTAATTAATTATAACATATCAAAAAAAGGGGTGGAGGTTATAAATAATCTAAAAAAATGAGAAGAATTTAGATATTTAAAGGGGTATTTTGGAGGGAGAAAATTTAATTGGAAGTGAAGTTTTGAAACATTAAATATCTATTTTTTCTCATCCTCATCAAAGTCAAGCCCATCAAAAAACTCATCATAACTAAAGCTAGTTAATGCGCTCTCTTTTTCAAATGATTTTTCCAAAAGCTCTTTTTCAATCTTTGCAAAATACTCCTCAAGTGCTTCTTTTAAAATGGTTGAGGGCTCTTTATTAAGAAGCTTTGAGTAATCTTTTATCGCCTCTATTAAAGAGGCATCCAACTTAAACTCCATAATTACGCCAAATTTGTATATACTTTTTGGACATCATCATCCTCTTCAAGCTTATCAATTAGATTAATAATCTCTTCTTGCTGCTCATCACTAAGCGTTATTGGAGAGTTTGCAATATACTCTAAATTTGCCTTTTTAACCTCAATTCCTCTCTCTTCAAGCGCCTTATTCAGCTCACCAAAAGATTTAAACTCTCCATAAATTCTAATAATCTTTTTATCTTCTCCATTCTCTTGAGGAATAATATCTTCTTCAATCTCTTCTAGCCCATAATCAATTAGCTCAAGCTCAAGCTCTTCTAAGTCAATATCATCTTTTTTATCAAACTCAAAAACTGCTTTTCTATCAAAAATATAGTTTAATGAACCACTTGGCAGCATCTCAGCTTTGTTTTTTTTCAAAATCGCTTTTACATTTGCAACCGTTCTTGTTGTATTATCTGTTGCGCACTCAATAATAAGCTGCACTCCATGAGGAGCTTTTGCTTCATAGGTAACCTCTTTTAAATCTGCAGCATTTTTATCAAAAGCTCTTTTAATTGCAGCTTCAATATTTGCCTTTGGCATATTTTGAGCTTTGGCATTTAAAATTGCAGTTCTTAGCTTTGCATTCATCTCAGGGTCAGGAGAGCCCCCCTCTTTTGCTGCAATTGTAATTAATCTTCCAAGCTTTGGAAAAAGCTTAGACATTGTCCCCCATCTTTTTAGCTTTGCTGCTTTTCTATACTCAAACGCTCTACCCATAACTACTCCAATCTTTTTGTGTTATTATACCAACTATTAATTGAATTAATAACCCCAACCATCAATTTATCTTTTTAATATATCTTTTTGAAGTCTGCTAAAAGCCTCTTTTAAATCACTCTTTGTTGGCTTGCTATTTAAATCTTTATAATAGCTATATATAACCCTAAAGCCATCTTTAACCTCTAATTTAATAAAAGCACTTGGAAAGTTTGAAAAGGTCTTTGTTGCAGCATTATATCCGCTATTACATACTATATCAGATTTATACTCTAAATTTAATCTATATTTGCACCCTTTATCAAAGTTATATAAAGATAAGAGCTCTTTTTCTAACTCTTTTTCTTTTGGAAAGAAGCTAAGACACGATATAGAGGCATTTTTATCATAAGTTACTATTGGCTCTTTTTTATCACACCCAATAAAAAAGAGGCTAAAGCCTATTAGGGCGATACTCTTTAAACGCATTTTCCTCAGCCTCTTTTAAAAGCTCTTTTGCTCCATCTTCAATCATTAAATTAGCAAGCTTTACTCCAAGCTCATTATAGTTTTTTATATCATCGCTTAGCTCTTTTTGCAAAATCTTTGAGCCATCAACCATTCCAATTAGAGCAATCACTTTAATTTTATTATCTTCAATTTTTGCATTAACAGCAACTGGTGCAGAGCATCCAGCCCCAATTGTTGCAATAAAATCTCTCTCAACTTTTGTGCAGATGAAGCTCTCTTTATCATTTAGTGCTTTTGCAACCTCTAAAGCAACCTCATCATCTTCTACAACCTCAATTCCAAGTGAGGCTTGCCCCATTGGAGGAATCATAAATGATAGTTTCTGCTTATATGGGATATCATCTAATAAATTCAGCCTCTTTAATCCAATATAGGCTAAAATTATTGCATCATACTCCCCATCTTTTAGCTTTTTAAGCCTTGTATTTACATTTCCTCTTAAATCTTTAATTGTTAAATCATCTCTTTTTCTTAAAAGCTGCATCTTTCTTCTAAGGCTTGTTGTTCCAACAACTGCACCTTTTGGAAGCTCCTCAAAGCTTTTATATTTATAGGACAAAAATAGGTCGCTCTGGTCCTCTCTTTTTGTAATTGCAGCAAGCTTTAGACCCTTTGGAATAAAAGTTGGCACATCTTTTAAAGAGTGAACAGCCATATTTGCCTCACCTCTTAGCATTGCATCCTCAAGCTCTTTTGTAAAGTGCCCTTTTCCACCAATTAAAGCCAAGGGGCGGTCTAATATCTTATCCCCTTTGCTTGTCATCTTATTAATCTCAACCTCTATATCGCTAAATCTTTTTTCAATCTCATCTTTAATATAATAAGCCTGCCATAGGGCAAGCTGACTCTCTCTGGTTGCAATTATTATCTTTTTCAACTCTTACTTCTTTATATACTTTTGATAACCAGTTACACTTGGGTCAAATTTTCCATCAATATATACTGTTGGAGTTCCTGTAATCATTGCCTTATTTGCCTTATAGATATCATTCTTAATAGCCTTTTTAATCTCTTCTTTATTGATATCTTCAGGCTTAATATCTATATTAAACTGCTTTTTAATCTCAGCTAAAATCTTTTTCTCATCCTTTTCTCTAACATCAATCTTTAGATTATACATCTTCATAGCATCATCAATCTTGCCTTGCTTTTGAAGATGCTCCATTGCTCTAGTTAGCGTATCAGATACTGGATGTATTCTTGTTAGAGGCATATGGTAGTAGTAGAGTGCAAACTTATCTGGATTTTTCTTTACATCTTCATATATCTTTGGAACATATTGTTGACAAAATGGGCATTGAGGGTCCGAAAATACAACAATTTTATGCTCAGCATTCTTATTTCCAGCAATCAAATGAGCATCATCATAATATTCACTTCCAAGCTCTGGTCTAATATCTTTTCCAAGCTCTTTGTGAAGC
>JAADEQ010000143.1 GCA_013153345.1 Campylobacterota bacterium
TTTTTTCAAGATTTCTGCTGATCTCCCATATTATTGCCATTGTTTTAAATTTAGATTTTTAAGACTTTAAAAAAGTTAAAAAATATTAACAATTTATTACTACTTCCTTAAAAATATTATATAATTTAGTAATAAAATATAAGGAGGATGGAATGAAAAAATTGCTATCAATAGCAGCTGCAACAGCTTTAATTTTCTCTTTTGCAAATGCAGGAGGGAAAATAGTAGAAGAGGCTTATACTCCACCAGTACCTGTACCAACATGGACTGGACCATATATTGGATTAAAAATTGGTTATATTAAAGGAGATGGAGATATTAATTTAAAATCTACAAATATAAACACAACTTTTTCTCCAAACTCTTTTACTCTAAAACCAGATGGAGTAGATGGTGGTTTATATGCAGGATATAATTGGGAAAGTCCAAGTGGATGGCTTTTTGGAATTGAAGGTGATTTTGATCTAATGTCAGCTGATGAGAAAAAGAGTATCACTCAAACAGATTATCCCGCAGGAATAGCAGCAGGTGGTATTAGAAACACAAATGAGTATAAATTAAAACAAAAATGGGATGCAAGTTTAAGATTAAGAGTAGGAAAAGTAATTGATGATAAATGGATGCCTTATATTACAGGTGGTATCACATGGGCAAGATTAGAAGCCACATATAACGGTAATAAAGATTCTAAAACTGCTACTGGATGGACTCTCGGAGCTGGGGTAGAGGTTAAATTTACAAATAATTTATTTGGAAGAATCCAATATAGATATAGTGATTATGAAAAAGAAGATTTCTCTCATGGAAACGGAATTACATCAACTGTAGATTATAAATCTCACTCTATTGTAGCAGGGATCCATTACAAATTTTAATTTTTTAATTTAATATTACCATTTTATGGTATATTATAGCCACCAAATATAAAAGGTGGCTATAATGAGATACTTTATTGTACTTATATTAACTCTCTTAATTAATGGATGTAACAGTAATGGAACCCAAGTTTTAATAGATGAAAGCTATATTCCCCCTACAAAAACTCTATCTGCTCAAGAAAAAGAGGAGTTCTTAGAAGCTATAAATAGAGCAAGAGCTGATAAACATGATTGTAAAGAGTATGGAGTTTTAGGACCTTCTAAACCAATTAAATGGAGTGAAGAGTTATATAATGCAGCATATGAACATAGCTTTGATATGGCAAACAGTAATACATTCTCTCATAATGGATCTAACACTAAATATGATAAGACAGCAATAGACTTAAAATTAAATAGAGGAAGTAAATTTAACGAAAGAATTGAACATAATGGTTTCAAAGGAAAAATGGTAGGAGAGAATATATCAGCTGGAAAGAGCTTAACATCTGCTAATGATGTAGTAGATGCTTGGTTAAAGAGTCCAGCACATTGTGCAATATTAATGGATAATAACTATAACTATGGAGCTCTTGCTGTTGCTCATAAAGATAGTAGCAAATATTTAAATTATTGGACTTTAGATTTAGGTAAAAAGTAGTAGAATCTATTTTTAGAAGTGGTGACCCCTAGGGGACTCGAACCCCTGTGACAAGGATGAAAACCTTGCATCCTGGACCGCTAGATGAAGGGGCCATCAAGCTTTTGTGAGTGAGATTATAAGGAATAAAAGCTTAAAAAACACTTAAACTATAACAAAAAGGATAAAAAATGAAAAAATTTATCTCTATTCCTATTGGAACAATATTTAGTTCAATTATATTTTTTGCTGCTTGCACTCCTACACAAAATACTCCAACAACAATAAAAAAAGAGAGTGCCCTAATTGTTATTAAATCTCCAAAATTATCATACGCAGATCAAGGATTTATTTTTATAAAACCAAATGAGACAAAAGTAGAGATATATAGCAATGGAGAAGCTCTTATGCGTTTAAAAATCTCTTCTAATCAAATCTGTATGAGTAGCCTAACTTGCCTTAGCAAATTGCAATTTAATCAAGAGATTTTAAATAAAGATTATCCTCCTAATCTTTTAGAAAATGTATTTAAAGGTGAACCTATTTTTGGAGGAAAAGGGCTAATAAAAAAAGATAATGGTTTTATTCAAAGAATAAAGGGTTCAACTTACGATATAGAATATAAAGTATTAAATTCAAATATAGTTTTTCGTGATAAAATCTCAAACATTTTAATAAAAATCACACCTATATAAAGGATTTATGTGAAAAAATTTGTTGGAGCCCATGTAAGTGCTGCAGGAGGAGTAGAAAATGCTCCACTTAATGCAAAAAAAATTGGAGCTAAGGCTTTTGCTCTATTTACAAAAAATCAAAGACAATGGAGAGCAAAGCCTCTATCTCAAAAAAACATTGAAGAGTTTAAAAAAAATTTAGAAATAGCTCAAATCAAACCAAAACATGTATTACCTCATGATAGTTACCTTATAAATTTAGGACACTATCAAGATGATAAATGGCAACAATCTTTTGATGCATTTGTAGATGAAATTAAAAGAGTTGAAGAGCTTGGATTAGATAAACTAAATTTCCATCCCGGAAGCCACCTTCAAAAATTTTCTAAAAAAGATCCAAATTTTAACCACTTAACGCAAGAGGCAGAAAAGGTATGTTTAGAAAAGATAGCCTATACTCTAAATAGAGCAATAGAAGCTACTAAAGATAGCAACGTTATCTTAGTAATAGAAAATACAGCAGGACAAGGAACCAATCTTGGATATAAATTTGAACATTTAGCCTTTTTAATTGAAAGAGTAGAAAATAAAAATAGGATTGGAGTTTGTATAGATACATGTCATGCATTTAGTGCTGGATATGATCTTCGAACAAAAGAAAAATATGAAGAGAGTATGAAACTTTTTGATGAAATTGTAGGTTTTAAATATCTAAAGGGAATGCACCTAAATGATTCAAAACCAAAACTTGGTGCAAGAGTAGATAGACATGCAAATTTAGGTTTTGGGGAGCTTGGAATTGATCCTTTTAAATTTATAATGAATGATCCAAGAATGGATGATATTCCTCTTATTTTAGAGACTGTAGATGAGAGTTTATGGGAAGATGAAATTAAAATGTTATATAGTTTTAT
>JAADEQ010000032.1 GCA_013153345.1 Campylobacterota bacterium
AGTTTAAAAGGCGCTGGTGAATATATCTTCTTAGCTCCTCTTTACTAGCATTCTTTAGCTCAATAGCTCCCCAAATCCTAGTTTGAAAATGGGTCTTTGCCAATATATCCTCATTTGTAGTCTTATGAACCACAATTACAAACTTTAAAACCCCAGTATCCGAAAGCACTCTAATCTCTTCTAAAATCTTTTTTGGATAGAGTTGAGCCTCATCAAGCAAAATAATAATCTCTCTTTGCCCCTTTATAACTTTACAAAACTCAACAAAAGTATTAAAATCAACCTTGGTATTTTTTGGCATCGGCTTTTGAATTAAAATATCAAAAAGCTTCCTAAAAAAGGCCTCCTCATCCATTAAAGGGGATTCAATATAGTGAATCTCCTTTTGATACTTTTTCTTCTCATATATTCTTTTTAATAAAAGGCTCTTGCCAGTTCCTGGCTCCCCATATAAAAGCATCATCTTAAATGGCTTCTCAAGAGCTAACTCCAGCTCCTCATAAGCCTTAACTGAGCTAGGAAGCTCAACATAAGTATCTAAATTGAGTTCATCAACAAAACACTCTTTGGCGACTTCATAATAACTCACTTTACAATACTCCTATATCCTAAGCTCTTTAGTGAAACATTGCGTCTACCACTAATAATTTTAGGGGTAATAATAACTACTAACTCTTCAGTTCTTTTTATCTTTCTTTTTCTCTTAAAAGCCTCTCCTACTAATGGAATATCTCCTAAAAGCGGCACTTTTGAATCTACCACACTCTCAGCACTAGAGATTAATCCCCCTAATACTGCATGCTTTCCATCTTTTACTTTAATAACGGTTGATATTTGGCGTCTAATTAAATCTGGTGGCATACTTCTTGTTCCTGACTCCCCAATTGGACCATCAGTCTCTGTAATTGAAGGGTTTATCTTTAGAGTAATCATACCACGTTTATCAATCTCTGGAGTAATATCTAGCAAAATGCCAGCAAAGACTGAATCAATAGTCTCACTAGTAGTAGTCTCTCCATTATCATTTTGGGTTGTAGTAGAGGTCTTGGTTTTAAAGAAGAGCTCTTTTCCAACACTAATTAAAGCTGGCTGATTATTTAGAGTCATAACCTTTGGATTAGAGATGGTCTTTACATTTCCTTGAGTCTTTAGATATCTAATTATATCATCAATTGTCTTTGCTCCTCTCATCTCAAATAAAGATGCATTACTTGGTCTAGTTCCTGGTGCATATTTTGCCTCAGTAATCTTCCCATTCTCACTCTTCCACTCAGCCATATTGCTTTGACTCATAGCTAGAGTTGAGATAGTAAAATCTTGAAGACCATATAGTTTGCTCCAATCAATTCCAGTAGCCTTATCACTACTTAAAGAGACAGATAAAATCTTTACATCAATTAATACTTGTGTCTTAACTTGATTTGCCAATGAAGAGAGATATTTTGCAACTCTCTCTATCTGTCTTGGAGTTCCAGTAACTGTTATTAAGCCAGCTTCTGCATCAATAATTGGCTCAAGTGGATTATATTGCCACTTCTTTCCAGTTGATTCTTCAATCCAAGTTCCATCCCCTTGCTTACTAAAATGTAAACTTCCATCTCCTGAAGCAACCAAAACTTTATGAAGCTCATCTTTAATCTTACTCCAAAAATCAAACTTATCATTACTTACAATTGTCATACCACTTGAAGAGCTAGCAGTGCTATTTTTCCCTTTTCCAGCATTTGCAATATTGATATTTGCACTACTTCCTCCCTCTCTTTTACTAGCAATATAGTGCACCTTAAAGGTTTTAGTAATAAGATAAGAGATTAGTAACTTATTTCCAACCAACTTATAATTAATATTATTCTCTTTTAAGATAGTATCCAAAAAGCTCTCTAACGTAGCATTTCTAAGTTTTATATAAAAGAGCTTATCTTGAAGTTTCTTTTGAGCTGCTACATCCTTTACAATAACACTAAGTCCACATGTCTCAGCAATATTATCAATAGCATCTGCAATTGATATCTCTTTTTTAATAGTTACCGAAAAAAGTTGGTCCTCACAACTATGAGCCTTAACATATGTAGTAAACAACACAAAAGCAGTTGCTAATTTTAAGATTTTCCTTTTCATTTCTCCCTACCTATAATTTTAATTTTATTATTTTTAGATTTTAAAAAGAGTAACTTAGTCCTATTTCCATCTTTTAAAAATACCGCATCATCCATAATCTCAACCAAGGTATAAGAGCCAATCTTCTCTCCAACTCTAACCCACCTATTATTAATATAGGCACTATTATTCAATATACCCTTTAGCACATATTTTTCTTCATCAACAACTACTGCAACACTTCCATTCTTATCTTTAACACCCTTTAATTTTGTACTATTCTTCTCCACATAAACCTTTGGAATTGGAGAGTATATCTTTATTAGCTTCTCTTTGCTAATATTACTCTCCCTTTTTAATTTTATCTTATTTACCAACTCATCAATCTCATCTGCAAAACCAACTGCTACTAACGTCAAAAGTAGAACCCCTACCCTCTTCATGGCCTAACCCCCCATACTGAGAAATTAATATCTGCAATTGGATTTTGAGGAGCAGCCTCCAGTTTTAAAACCGACAAATTTGTTACTAGCTCATTTTGCTCCACATCATTAATAAAAGATAATATATTTCCATACTCACCTTGAGCCTTCACTTTAATATCCAAAACCTTTCCAAAATTTGTATTATTACCCTCTATCTCATTATTAGTAATGCTAAAAAGCTTTAAATTATTATTCTTCGCCTTTAGAGCAATATCGTGCAAAAACTTTGACCAATTATCCTTTGTATAAAGAATCTCTTTTAGCTCTTTCATCGCCCCACTAAGCTTTGCTAGCTTTTGTCGATAGCTATTTAACTCCATCTTTTTTTGCATAATCTCTTTATTATACTTTTTTACATAAAAGTCTCTATCTCCATTAATAGTAATAGAGTTTAAAAAGTTTTGAGCAGAGGTAATCTTATTTTTTAAATCTCTATTAATCTTCTCCTCTCTTTCTCTATACTCTGAAGCAATAGGCTGAAAAAGAGTATATAATAAAT
>JAADEQ010000047.1 GCA_013153345.1 Campylobacterota bacterium
TGGCTCTATCTTTTTTAATTCTTAATCTATATGCTCTTATTTCAAAATATATCTTAGGCAACTTTTTAACTAAAGATTTTTTAAAGATATTTAACTATATCTCTGGGATTTTGCTAATTTTTATTGCAATTTTATTAATAGCTAATTAAAGCTATTAAATCTTCTCCCATTTAGTCCCATCACTGGTATCCATAATAGCAACTCCCATCTCTTTTAGCTCATCTCTAATCTTATCTGCAACTTCAAAATTTTTCTCTTTTTTAGCTTGTGCTCTTTTTTGGATTAGCTTTTCAATTTTCTCTTTTTCCTCTTTGCTAACTCCTTGTTGAAACCACTTTATTGCATCCTTGCCTCCAACTCCAAGAAGATTTGAGATAAATTCAATATTTGCGCTAATCTCTTGCTTTAGGGCTCTGTTTTTTGGCTCTTTATCAAGGCGCTCATTTGCCTCATTTATCATCTCATCAACTATTGCAAAAGCTTTTGAGCTATTTAAATCATCGCTCATCGCCTCAAGCAAAGCCTTTTTAAACTCTTTATTTGGCTCTTTTGAAGTTATTTGATATACTCTTTTTTTTAGGCGATAGAGTTTATCAAGCCTTTTTTTGCTACTTAATAAATCTACTTCATTAAAATTAAAATCATTTCTATAGTGCACGCTAATTAGATAGAATCTAATTAATTCTCCATCATACACCTTTAGGGCATCTTTTAAAAAGAAGCTATTTCCCAAACTCTTACTCATCTTCTCACCATCAATTTGGACAAAGCCATTATGCATCCAATATTTTGCAATCTCAACTCCAGTAGCGCATCTTGTTTGAGAAGCCTCATTTTCATGGTGAGGAAATAGCAAATCAGCTCCACCGCAATGAATATCGATGCAGTAATCATTGCTTTTGCATCCAAAATGTTTATATATCATTGCAGAGCACTCAATATGCCACCCAGGGCGCCCTTTTCCAAACTCTACATCAAAGCAGTACTCACTCTCCTCGCAAGCTTTCCATAAAGCAAAATCTTTTGGGCTCTTTTTGCCCTCTACCTCTTCAACTCTACTAATTGTTGCCTCTTCATCAACAACCATTTTTGAGATGGTGCCATATTTTAAATCTTTTGAGGTATCAAAATAGATATCTCCATTTTCTAACTTATATGCACAACCTTTTTTTAAAAGCTTATTAATAAACTCTTTTATTGCATCAATTGACTCTGTGGCTTTTGGCTCAATATCTGCTCTTAAGATATTTAGAGCCTCCATATCTTCAAGATATCTATTTATATAAAAGTTTGTAATCTCTTTTAGGCTTTTGCCGCTTTCTTTCATTTTATTAATAATCTTATCATCAATATCGGTAAAGTTTTTTGCAAGAGTAACCCTAAAGCCAAGCTCTTTTAGAGTTCTTTTTAATAAATCAAAGCTTAATGCACTTCTTGCGTGCCCTAAGTGCGCATCATCATAAACAGTTGGCCCACAAACATAGATTGAGGCCTCATTTTCTTTAATTGGCTCAAACTTAACCTTTTTTCTTTTTACAGAATCAAATAGATAAAAATCCATTATCCAACCTATTTTTTATTATAATTATATTCTTAAAACCCTTTAGAAACAATAGAGTATAAAATATCAACAATCTCATCATATAAATTTATTGTAGATTTGCTAATAAAGAGCTCTTTTATATCTTTTTTATTTAAAGGTATTAAGTTAGAGCAATTTGGATGAGTTGGTAGAAAATTTTTAATTAGACTCACCTCATTTTCAATCTCTTTATTACAAGTTACGCATCTATCTAAATGATATAATCTTCCTTCAAACTCTAAAATTTTTAAGACTCCTTCAACTATTACTCTTTTAATAGATTGTCTAGTTGCTTTTTTGGCCATCTCTAATAGAAGATTAAAATAAAAGGGCTCAATTTTTGTAATCTCTTTGAGATGTTTTTCTAACTCCAAAATAAATTGATGCCAAAGTAGGAGCCTATTTTTGTTGTATAGCCAGCTAAAGGGGTGGTGGGTTATGTTTCTTATTTTTGGAAGAAATCCAACTTTTTGCTCTTCGATTTCAAAATCAATCAGATATCCAAGTTGGAGTATTGAGTGTCTTGCTCCATAAAATCTATATAGAGTCAATATTTCAGTTGGAGTTAAAACTTTAATAATTAAATCTTCTTGAGCTGCTGGAGTAGTTTTTAATATAAATCCTTTAATATTTTATTCCTCTTTATTTAAAATTTAGATAAAATATTTTACCAAAAAATTAGGTAAATAGTATGGAAGAGTTTTTACAAAGTGCTCTTGAGGCTAATAGAAAAATATATGAAGAGATTAATAGCGGTTTTAGAAGTGAATGGTTAGACTATCTACAAACAAAGGGAGCTGGAGGAGATATATCCTCAAAGCTTGATATTTTTGCTGAAGATATTTTTATTAAACATCTAAAATCATTTGGGCAAATTATCTCCGAAGAGATTGGAATATATGGAAGTGGAGATAAAAAGATTATAATTGACCCAATTGATGGAAGCTCAAATGCAACCTCTTTCTATCCATATTTTGGAAGCTCAGTTGCTTTGCAAAATGAAAATCAAGAGATTGAAGCTGCAGTAGTTTGCAACTTTGCAAATGGGGATATTTTTTATAAGATTAAAAATGAGCCCTTGATGTATGGAAATTTTAATAAGAAGGGTTTTAAGGAAGAAAAGAGTATTGCCCTCTCAAAAATTGGACTTTTTGAGAGGTCATATTCTTATGGAGAGATTGTAAAAAGACTTTTTGAGAAAAAATTAAAATATAGAGCTCCAGGGGCTGTTGCTTTATCTTTAGCATATGCCCATAGAGTTAAGTTTGTCTTATATTTAGGAGATATTAGAATTTATGATGTTACTGCTGGATTATTTTTTTGCGAAGATTTGAAAGTAAAAATTGCAAAAAATTATGTTATAGTTGCAAAAGAGATAGAGGTTTTAGAGACAATTGAAAATATAATAAAAGAGGTTAAAGATGAATTTAAGTGATTTTTTTAGCTTTAGGAAACAATCAACAAAACAGGAGGC
>JAADEQ010000136.1 GCA_013153345.1 Campylobacterota bacterium
ATATTGAGGCAAAGAAGGCTTTAACTTCTCTTTTAATTTTAGAGCCAGATAATTTGGATGCAAAGAGAATGCTTGCAGTTGCAAAGATGAATATGAATAATTATAGCGGTGCAAAAGAGCTTTTATTAGAGATTTTAGAGCAAAATCCCAATGATGATTTGGCTCATACTCTCCTAGCAAATGCGCTTCATAAATTAGGGGAGGATAGTGAGGCTATTGCTCATCATAAAAAGGCAATTGAGATTGACCCAAATTATGCAAAACACTACTTTGATTATGCAAATACTTTACTTGATTTGGGTCAAAAGGAGGAGGCTTTAAAGCTCTATAAAAAAGCAGTTGCTCTTGAGCCTGATTTTAAAGAGGCAAATAAGATGATAAGAGAGTTAGAAGATGGTGCAAATTAATAAAGAGTTTTTTTTAGAAGAGAGAGCAAAAAAGAGTATATTAGAGCAAGTTAGTAGATATTGTAGTAGTTGTTATAAGGAGTTTGAGATAGAGGAGGTTATCTATTATGATATAAAAGAGTGCCACTATCTTTGTAAAGAGTGTGCAAAGAAGAGAACTCTAGTAGTTAGTGAGGAGATTTTTGAGATTGATGATGGGCCGACTCTATTTGGATAGGAAAGGGTATGGAGTTTGATAATAAGACTATATTAATAACAGGAGGGGCTGGATTTATTGGGAGCAATCTAGCCTTTTTTTTTCAACAAAATCACCCTAAAGCTAGAGTGATAGTAGCAGATAAATTTAGGGATGATACCACTTTTAGTAATGGAAACTTAACCTCTTTGGGCCATTTTAAAAATTTGGTTGGATTTAAAGGGGAGGTTATTAGCCTAGATATTACAAATAAAGAGGAGTTAGAGAGGCTAAAAGATGAAAAAATTGATTATATCTTTCATCAAGCTGCAATCTCTGATACAACTGCTTCAAACCAAAAGATTATGGTTGATACGAATGTAAATGCCTTTAGAGATATTTGTGATTTAGCCGTCTTAAATGGTGCTACTTTAGTATATGCCTCTTCTGCTGCTACTTATGGAGATAGTAAAGTATTTAAAGTTGGATATGAGAAGCCAAATAATATCTATGGATTTAGTAAGTTGATGATGGATAATTTGGCAAAGAGATTTTATGATAAGATAAAGATTGTTGGGCTTAGATATTTTAATGTCTATGGAAGAAGAGAGTTTTTTAAAGGCAAAACTGCTTCAATGGTTTTGCAGTTTGGATTGCAACTATTAAAGGGAGAAAAAGCTAAGCTATTTGAGGGAAGCGATAAAATATATAGAGATTTTGTCTATATAGATGATGTAATTCAAGCAAATATTAAAGCTTGTAGTGCAGCTAAAAATGGAGTTTATAATGTTGGATTTGGAGAAGCTAGAAGCTTTTTAGATATTGTAAATATCTTAAAAAGAGAGCTTAATATTAAAAGAGAAGATAGCTATATCAAAAATCCATATATTAAGCAGTATCAATTTTTTACCAAAGCTGATATTAGCGATACAATTAAATATTTAGATTATAGACCTCAATATAATTTAGAAAGAGGAATTAAAGATTATATTAAAGAGATAAAAAGAGTCTTTGAGGAAGAGTTATGATTGCAGTTATTGGAGATATTATGGTAGACCACTATTTGTGGGGAAAGAGTGATAGAATATCTCCAGAGGCTCCTGTTCCTGTTGTTGAGGTGGTTAAAGAAGAGGATAGATTGGGAGGAGCTGGAAATGTTGTTAATAATCTTTTAGCTCTTAATAAAGAGGTTATGGTCTTAGGGGTAGTTGGAAAGAGCTATAAGAGACTATTTAGACTTCTTGATGGTGTTAAAAAAGATACTCTTTTTATTGACCCATTAAGAGAGAGTATTATAAAAAGCAGAGTTATTGTTAATAACCAGCAAGTTATTAGGTATGATAAAGAGAGCAGAGCCAATATCTCAAAAGAGTTTGAGGATAAAATTTTAAATGCTCTAGAAAAAGAGATTGATAATATTGAGCTTATCTTATTGAGTGATTATGCTAAAGGGGTTTTAACTCCTACTCTTACTCAAAATATTATTGAGCTTAGCAATAGATATAATAAAAAGCTAATAGTAGACCCTAAAAAAGATTTTAAAAAGTATAAAAATAGTTGGATGTTAAAGCCAAATAAAAAGGAGCTCTCTATTGCTGCTAATATGGAGATTAATAGTGAAGAGGAGCTAATAGAGGCTGGTTGGAGGGTTAAAAGAGAGCTTAATTTAAAATATCTACTTGTTACTCTATCAAATGAAGGAATGGCACTATTTGGAAAAGAGTATATAAAGATTCCAACAATTGCAAAAGAGGTTTTTGATGTAACAGGAGCTGGAGATACTACCCTTGCGGCCTTGGGCTATTTTTTAGCTTCTAGTGATAATTTAGAAGAGGCTATGCATTTTGCAAATGCAGCAGCTGCAGTTGTTGTTGGAAAGGTTGGGAGTGCTACTGCTACAATTGATGAGATAAAAGAGGCTCAAAGAAAGATTGATAATAGTGTAGAGTATAAAATTATTAAAAAAGATAAGATTAAAAATTTAGTTTGGCAGCTAAAGCAGAAAGGAAAAAAGATTATATTTACAAATGGCTGTTTTGATATTTTGCATCTAGGGCATGTTAAGTATCTTCAAAAGGCAAAATCACTAGGGGATATATTAATTATTGGATTAAACTCAAATGAGTCAGTAAAGAGATTAAAGGGCAAAAGTAGACCAATTAATGATGAGTTTGATAGAGCCTATCTATTAGCAAGCTTAGAGGTGGTTGATTTTGTTGTAATTTTTGAAGAGGATACTCCATATAATTTGATAAAAGAGATTGAGCCAGATATTTTGGTAAAGGGGGCAGATTATAAAAATAAAGAGGTTATTGGAAGTGATATTGCAAAAGAGGTTAAATTAATTGAATTTGTTGAGGGAAAGAGCACTACTAATATCATAAAAAGAGCAAAAGGAGAGCTATGTTAGAAGATTGCCTTAATGAGCATATAGAAGTTGTTCAAAAAACAAAAGAGCTTCTTCCTTTAGT
>JAADEQ010000119.1 GCA_013153345.1 Campylobacterota bacterium
ATTTGCCAAATCGTAACTATTTGCAATCTCATCAAACATCTCTACTATTTGTTGTTGTCTATCCAAGAACTCTACTCCATATTAAGATATCATCTCTTTTTGAGACCTCTAAAAACTCCAATCTCATATCGATATTATATGATAAACAATTTGCCATTAGCTTAGGGGCTTGGAAAATTAGTAGCCAATCTATATATTTTTTTAAGGCTTTTAACATCCCCTCTCCCCCTTCAACTAAAACTAATCCTTTTTTATTTAAAAAACTTAAATCATCTCCAATCTCTACCTCTCTTCCTTTAACTTTAAAAAGAGGAATCTCTCTATCAAAATTATCCTCTTTAGAGTAAATATAGATATCTGGGGCTCTTCCTCCACTAAATCTAGAATCTAATTTTGGTCTATCAACTCTTATGGTATTTCCTCCAATTAAGAGCTTTGTAGAGAGCTCTCTAATTTTATGAACATACTCTAAAGAGCCTTTTGAGCTAATATATCCACACCCAATTTGACCATTTGTACTTTGAGCTAATTTAAAAAGAACAAAGCTCCTCTTTTGCCAAATAGTAAATGGCTCAATTAAAATCTCACACCTATCTTTTAATATCCCAACCTCTACTTCAATATTTTTACTCTTTAAAATCTCAACCCCTCCACTATGGCTACTAATTGGGTCAAGTGCTCCAATAATAACTCTTTTTAAGGGCAAATCTTTTAAAAGCATTGCACAAGAAGGGGTCTTTCCAATATGAGAACAAGGCTCTAAGGTTATATATAGCTCACAACCTCTAAATATCTCTTTATTAGATAAAATAAACTTATGGGCCAAATTTGCATCAAATCTATTGAAATTAATCTCTTTACCACTTAAACTCTCATAAACTCGAACTAAAGCCAAAACTTCAGCATGAGATTCTCCAGCCTTTCTGTGAGCTTCAATTGCCAAAATAGCTCCATCTCTTACCACAACCGCTCCAACTGAAGGGTTTGGATAGGTTAATAACATATACTTAAATGCCTCCTTAAAGGCTAGCTCCATAAAAAACTCTTCACTCAATTTATCTCCTTATTTTTTAAAATTATATAAAATTTTTCATTTTTTTAAAAAAGCTCTTGACATTAAAAAAATTTTTTTATATAATTGCTCTCGCAAAAACAAAGCTACTCAAATCCGGATTAGCTCAGCGGTAGAGTAGGCGGCTGTTAACCGCTTGGTCGCTGGTTCGAATCCAGCATCCGGAGCCACTTCTTAAGAGTCTACAAAAAAGCTTCCCAAAATTAAAAAGCAAGAGGTTTTAATATGTTTGAATGGAGTGAGGAGAAAAATCTGCTGTTAGAAAAAAATCGAGGGATATCTTTTGAGGAGATAGTAGAAGCAATTAGCCAAGGAGATGTTGTAGCAGATGAGCCCCATTTTGATTCAAAAAACTATCCAAACCACGGAATCTTTTTTGTAGAGGCTAATAACTATATCTATTGTGTTCCTTATAAAGAGGAGAATAGTAAAATTTTTCTAAAAACTATCTATCCTAGCATAAAAGCGACTAAAAAATTTCTAAAGGACAAAGTTGAGTAGCATAAAGAGTCTAATTCCCCTAGATGAGTATGAAAAAGAGTTAATTAATTATCTAAATGAAAAAGAGAGCTTTAATACCCTCTCCCCCTTACGAAGAAAAAAGCTTCAAGAGATGGCCAAAAAGAGCCTTGAGATTAAAAAAGAGATAAAGATTGAAATAGAGATAAAAGAGCTACAACAACTAAAAAAGAGAGCTAAATCTCTAAACATCCCCTATACTACCCTTATTAATAACCTTATTACTCAATATTTAAAAGAGCAAAATAGCTAAAGGCATACTATGCAAAAAGTTATAGTTTCAAACAAAGCTGCAAAACTTCTTAGGTCTCAATTTTTATGGGTCTATGGTAGTGAGATAAAAAATCCTCCTCAAAATGTAGATTTTGTTAAGATATATGATAGCTCTAATAGATTTTTAGCAATTGGCTATATCAATATTAAAAGCAAAATTGCAATTAGGGTTTTAAGTTTTAAAGATGAAGAGATTAATAAGGAGTTTATTAAAAAAAGACTCCTTCAAGCCTACTCCTTTAAAAAAGATATAAGTCAAGCTATTAGATTAATCCATAGTGAAGGTGATTTACTTCCAGGAATCTTTATCGATAAATTTAATAACTATTTTAGTATTATCTTTACAACTGCTGGAAGTTTGCTTTTAAAAGAGATATTAATGGAGGCTTTAGAGGAGCTATTTGAGATTGAGGGGTATTTAATTAGATTTGATGAGAAATACTCAAAAATTGAAGGTATCGAGCCATTTATTGAGAAAAAAGGCAATATTGAAGAGATTTTTTTTGTTGAAGATGAAATAAAATATAAAGTTAATCTCTTAGAGGGGCAAAAGAGCGGATTCTATTTAGACCAACGAAGAAATAGAAGAGTTGCTTCAAACTATATAAAAAGAGGAGATAGAGCGCTAGATTTATTTAGTAATAGTGGAGGGTTTGGATTATATTTTGCCAAAAAAGGAGCAAAAGTCACTTTAGTTGATATCTCAAAAGGTGCAATAGAGCAAGCTAAAAAGAATTTTGAACTAAACAATTTAGAAGGGGAGTTTGTTGTTGCAAACTGCTTTGATTATTTGCGAGAGTTAAGAGATAAAAAAGAGGAGTTTGATTTTATTAATATTGACCCTCCATCCTTTGCCAAAAGCAAAAGAGAAAAGGCAGGAGCTTTAAGAGGCTTTAAAGACTTAATGGTAAATAGCTTAAAAGTAGTAAAAGATGGTGGATTTGTTGCAATTTATAGCTGCTCATTCAATATTTCTCTAAATGATTTAGAAGATATCTCATTAAAGGCTGCAATAGATACAAAAAGCAGACTTATAAAACTTGAGATTATGAGTGCTGATAATGACCATACTAAACTCCTTTCAATGGAGCAAACTGACTACCTAAAAGGCCTTTTATTTAAAGTTCATAAAAGTTAAATTAAGTATATTAAGGAGGGAAGTTTTTATTTTTTACTTCAA